>JAAZYJ010000100.1 GCA_014239715.1 Flavobacteriales bacterium | reverse complement strand
TGTGCAAATGCTTCCATGACCACGTGACCAAAATTCTCACTTTCTGAGAGTAAAAGCAGCAACTGAGATCGAAGAAAATATGTACTGATCTCTTCGTGAGACTTCTCCCCAGCATATTCAAATTCAATATTGGGGCCACACCTTTCCATTAGGCTTAGACATCTTTCCCAATATGCAGCATCCTCTATCGGGCCAATATGGCTATACTGTATTCGCATATCAGAAGGGATCCTCCCTAAAATCTCAAAAACGACATGCAGATTTTTTATTGGAGCAATTCTTGAAATAGTCAACAAACGGATCACATTTGTCTGTTTATTCGTTGCATCAATCACCTGATTCGGAAGCCAACCCAAATTACGTGCCTCTACAATCATTTTGGGTTTAAACTCGGCCTTAATGTTTATTGTTTCCTCTGGTGAAGTAGAATGCCATCTCACATTGGAATACCAGCCGAAAGTTTTGGCAATCAGCAGGAACATTTTCTTTTTTGAACTCTTAATTTTCAACGCTTGCGGGCTTAACATACCACGGGGAGCAATTACCATCTGCGGACAACTTTTCCAATTCCTAAGCATTCGTAGTGGTCTAATCGTAAAGGATGAAGAAAACATAGAATTGAAATAAATCAGATCTATCCGTTTCATTGCAATGGTTGATTCAAGCAGTTTCCTGCTCGGAGGTGAAACTGCGTAGTAAACCAAATAATTCTCACATTTCAACCATTTATCAAACTCAACATTATACGGTTCTTCAGCACCCAGATCTCTGTTTGAAGTCAGCACGTAAAAATTGAATTCATTTTGCAATGTTTTCACAAGATTGGACACGGATCGTATGGGGCCACCAGCCCTGAATCCAGGGGTGAACCAGTCGACCAATATTAAAACGTTGGTTTTAGCTGACTCCATTTTCATTTAACCAATTCTCCAATACGACAATAAACCATATTTTTGACCATTGTATCGTACCATCTCTTTTCAAAAATGAGTCCCAATACGATTTGATCCTTGTTCCGTTTATTTCTTTTCGGTCAGCAAAAGAAACAATCCTTTCTTCACAGAATGATCTAAGCTCTGTTCTCATACATTGATCCCAGGGCAGCGTAAATCCCATTTTAGGGCGGTGAACGATCTCCTTAGGCAGGAGGTCCCCCAGTGATTCTACAAGCAATTGCTTTGGGAAATTTGGATACTTAAGCTCTTCTGAAATCGGAAAAACATACTCCACAAGCTCATGATCAAGAAAGGGCACTCTCACCTCTAACGTATGAGCCATACTCATTTGATCTGTGTCCCTAAGCAATACGTTTTGCATATATGTGGTCATTTCAGCATAAGAAACCTTGCTTAATGTAGAAAGTGTTAGCCCAACAGATTCTAGTCCAACAGCTGAGTCAACAAGTTGAAAAACAGCGTTACCAGGCAATAAATCTCTTTTTAACAGCCTGCTCACCTCCTTATCCAGCAGCACTTGCCTGGAGATTGGGTAAGTATACTCAAAATGGAGATAATCTCCTTTTAACAGCTCATATATCTTGTCAGATGCTACAGATGGTTTAATAGTCTTTAAAACGCTGCCCCCGAATTGTCGAAATATTTTAGGGAAACTATGCAGGTATTTTTTGGTATCCAACGCTACCGATCGTTTAAATATATCGTAACCTGCGAACAATTCGTCTCCACCTAAACCCGATAGCGCCATAGTAACACCCGCCTCCTTAGTAGCTTTGGAAACAACAAATGTATTTGGACCGTCACCGCTTGGATGATCCATTGCAGCTAAGGCGTTGGGTAGCTCTTGTAAAAAATCTTTGGGTCTCAGGCGAATTTCTTCGTGGCGAGTTCCAAATTTTTCAGCAACCATCCTGGCATATTTGGCTTCGCTATATGCTTCTTCCTCGAAAGTAACGCTAAATGTTTTTACCGCATTTGCAGATACATTGCTCATCAAACCGACTACAGCACTGGAATCGATCCCTCCCGAAAGAAAGGCCCCGTATGGGACATCTGCGATCATTCTTCTTTTAACCGCACCCTCCAACTTCTTTCTAATTTGATCTTTTACCTCTTCAGGACTTTGACCGAATGATTCTTTAGAATGATCTTTGGTCAGGTCCCAATATCTTTCGGATATTAGTTCTTCCCTGGAAATCAGAATGTAATGACCGGGAGGAAGCATTTCTACTCCATCAATAATTGTTTGTGGGCAATGAACGGTCTGGTAGCGTAAGTAGTCAACAAGTCCATCCGCGTTCATCTTTCTTGGTACCAGTCCGCTAGCCAGCAGCGATCTCAGCTCGCTGGAAAACACAAACTGTTTGCTTGTATTGTAGAAGTATAAGGGCTTGATCCCAAGGCGATCCCTTGAAAGAAAAAGGGTTTTTTCCAGATTGTCCCATACGGCAAAAGCAAACATCCCATTTAATTCTGAACAACAGGCCTGCCCCCATTTGACATAGGCAGCTAAAAGTACTTCAGTATCAGAATTCGTTTTAAAATCGTAATCCAGCTTGTCTCTTAGCTCTCTATAATTGTAGATCTCTCCGTTGAAAACCACAGTATATCGACCATCTTGACTCTTGAACGGCTGGCTCGCATCAGCGCTCAGGTCTATAATTGAAAGACGTTGATGTCCAAGCGTCACCTCATCTGCTGAAAATATGCCGTTTGAATCAGGACCACGGTGGACCAGCTTTTCCATCATTCTGGTAACTGATTCCCGTGCCTGCTCGCCATCATTCAACCCATATATGCCTGCAATTCCACACATTAATTAATCTCCAAAATAGTTTTGGCCCACTTTTTCGTTGTATGCGAAGACCCAATACTAGCACTTTCTCCAGCCATGTTCACATATTGTTCACTGCTGATCGACATCATCGTCTTGAAAGCCTTTGTCATATTAGCGACATCGCCCGACTTAAATACCAATCCATTCTTTTTTTCCTTCAGAAACCGCTCTGCAGCCCCTACATTTTCAGACAATAGCATTGGGAATCCAGCCGCAGCATATTCTTGCACAACTACTCCCCATGGTTCAAATTTGCTAGGCAGCACAAAAAAAGATGTTCCTTTGATGTACTCTGCCATTTGTTCCGGTTGAACAAACCCGAAATGCTTGATCTGTTCATGTTCAATGCGATTCGAATACTCATTGCCCGTACCCAAGCACCATAGCTCCCAATCAGTTCTATCCTCTATAGCATTAATAAAAGCATCCCACATTTCGAAAATTCCCTTATGTTCAACGTATCTACCAACATAAAGGAATTTTCGTGGGAATTCGGCTTCCTTGTACTCTCTAAAGCGCTCATAATAACTCTGATACAGCTGTACATCGCCGCAATAGTAATCTAAAATAATCTTGGTGAAACCAAGTTTTTCAGCAAAGATCCGTTGAGGATTCCCGGGTACCCAAACGTGGCTAAATTTATTCTTCAACATGAACGGACTGAATAAGCACGCGATACGCTGTTTAAGACTGCCCGTCCAATGATTGTCCATAGCAAGAACGGTCTTCGCTATACCTTTATTTGACTTACATACCTCCAGATACTCTTTATCCATCCAGCCCGCACTAACAATTGTTTCCGGATTCGTTGACTTCACAAAATCGGTTAGGTCCGGCACACTATTTTTCTCAACAAACTGTATCCCCTCAGGAAAGTCAAATTCGAATGGAGCTTCAGGATTAACCGGCCAGTGGATGACAATTATTTCACCGCTATATTCTTCTCGCAAAGCCGTTAAGCATCCAATGAAGTACCCCGCAAGTTCAGAATAAAGAAATACGATTGATTTTCGGTTATCCATTTTTTTTCGTCTTTCGACGTCTTTTTAACAGCTGTATTAGTATTAATAACGTAGCAAGCATCGATATTGCCCCGTACCAAAAATATCTGTGCAGCACCATATTCTTTACATACAGTTTGGTCAATCTGAAATTGAATTCCTTTTCAGGATGATTATTCCTCCAAAATTCCAAATTATATCCTTCCAGAGCTAACAATTTTTCTCCTGTAAGAGACATGGGGGAGAAATTGACTGTTCCATTGGTCGATGTCACCTTCAAAATTCCGTCACGTTTTAATCCTCGTATAGCGGTCTGAACAAAATGAATATTAGCCAATTTGTGATAAAAGAAGGAAGCGGGCGCATTTCCGCCAAGGGAACCACTTAACCAATACACATTGGTATTACTATCAATGGTTTCAAGAATCGGTAAAACTTTATCTGTAAAGTTATTGCCCAGCACTGAAGCTGTATTCCCAATGAATATTCCTTCCATATTTTCATTGTCTTCTGACCAAACCGGGCGATGGCTATAGATAAAAATATTTTTTACTTCTGAAGAACAAGCCTTTTTGAAGAATTCGAGTTGTTTGTCAACAATCGAACCGTCGTCTTGCTCAGTATTGATTACAACATGCAGGTCATC
>JAAZYJ010000396.1 GCA_014239715.1 Flavobacteriales bacterium | reverse complement strand
TTTTTCAGTATCATTTCGAAGATTCAGTAAGCTGTTTTAACGCATTGGATAAGTGGCTGGATTGTTTTGGGTCGGATTGCACGCCTGTTGAATACGGGAAAGACTTGAAGTTTGTCAAAACACCACCGACTTACATTCTGGTAGGTAGTGCCAGCATTGTAATTCTGAAATACTCGTGCGAGTCGGTACGAAATGATTGGGCCAGTTTTGAAGAGTCGCTTAGAATGCATTTCGGGTTCAGGGTCGTCAACCAGATTAAAATAGAATGTGGCGGACCGTTGAAATGGTCAGATTAATCAAGTTTCCCGATACTTTTCATTTTCTTTGATCCTTACTCGTTTCGAACATAAATGCAGTGATCAGAATTCCTTTATGAACGCCTCTTGTGCTAAGTATAGCCACAAGCACAATAGATGCTTCTTCAGCCAAGACCGTATTGAATGCGGCCGTTCATTTTTAGTTGCGGCTTAGTATCGAAAAAGATAAGACGAATAAAGCGTCAACCTGAGCTTACTCATTCAGGATAATTTTCTTATCGAACATATATTGTTCTGTTATAAATACTGTATTCGTCGAGTAGAAAAGTAGGTTAAGCGATAGATAACGAAATCTTGTCGATGATTTTGCTTGTTTATTCTGCAATTATTTTGTAATATATATGGCCTACCGACTTTTTCCTAGAATTAATTTAAACGGAAACACTAACGCTACGCTTATGATAAATTTTACACCAAAGTTCAAGAAGGAATTAGAAAAGGCAACCATCGAGCAGGAAACGGTTGCAGATTACATGACGACAAAGCTGATCAGCTTTGCGCCGGATCAGGATATCCGTGAAGTTATTGAGATCATCATCGCAAACAAGATCTCCGGTGCGCCAGTGGTCAATAAAGACAAGGAGCTTGTTGGGATCATCTCCGAAAAGGATTGCCTAAGGGTCATACTGGACGATGTATATCATAATTTACCTCCGAATGAAGGGCACGTAAGCAATTACATGTCGCATAAAGTAATTACGGTCGAAGACTCAATGGATGTGGTTGAAGTAGCCAATTTGTTCCTGAATTCGAATTTCAGAAGGTATCCGGTAGTGAACAACGGCAAATTGGTTGGACTGGTAAGTCGACGAGATATTCTGAGGGCATCCAAAACCATAAAAAAAACGAGCTGGTAACAGCCCGTTTAAATGTCTTGAAAGTTAGAAGTGCTATTTCTTCTTTTTCTTTACGTTGTTCTTTTCATTGGTGACGGCTTCATCCATTTCGATCTCGAAAGTCTGAGCAGCTAATGCGATCTCTTTGGTTTCAACAAAGGTGCCGTTCCACATGATGTGCATGGTGGCAAACTGCATGTCTACGATCTTGCCGGGAATGTGGAAAATAGCAGTCAATTTTACTTTGTCGCCTTTGTGCAGGATCACCGGAGTGGATTTTTTGTTGTCATTGGCATAAACAACCTCTTCGTCGCTGTCTTTTTTCTTTGCCTTGACCGACAGACGTGCCGGATTGACAATGGCCACATCTTCACCTAGATAGGTGCATTCGAATTGGGCCTTGGCTTCTTTTGTGGACGCGTCGTATTTTTTGAGGTTCAACTTAAACTTGCCGGTAGTAAAACTGTTGCTGGAAGCAGGAAGCTTAAAATCCTCAGCTTTCTGTGTATTTCCTTCCACCGGTATCCGGTAAAGGCCTTTTACCTCGAAAGAGTAATTCTTTTGTCGGAAGTTATCGCCCCCATCTACCTGGATCGTTCTTGATCGGGAATTATTGGGTGTGATCATGCAGTTTTTTGACTTTGGCGTGAATTCATTCGTCCCCATGCTGATCTTAGATTCATTAGAGCGATAGATCAGGTAATCGTTCGAGTTATTGGTGATCTTCATTGACAGCTTGCTGTATTCTGCTAAAGCGACACCATTTTTAACGGAAAGGGTGAAATCGTCTGTTTCGATCGGGTCGGGAACCGCGTAATATACTTTTTCAAATTCGCTAAGGTCTTGCCCGAAGCTTATGAGCGACTGACACATCAACAGGGTCAGTATTGCTTTGATGGAATGTGATTTCATAATTGTGATTTTGTAGTGTAAATAAATGAATTTTTCCGATGATTTGCACATACCGTACCAGAATAATCATCTGAAGAGGCAGGTATTTAAAAGAAGAACTTGATGCATAACGTTTTATACCGTTTATAATACCACCAACATACCGGCTGAGTGACTTTTGTCCGAGCTCGACTGACCTCAGGATCTTACAGAAGGACAAAACACTTTAAAATTTCAAACAATTCTATACATTTGTAGCCCAAAATGGCCCCGTAGTTCAAGGGATAGAATAGTTGTTTCCTAAACAATTGATCCAGGTTCGAGTCCTGGCGGGGCTACAATAAACCGAATAGCTGAGGATGCCCTCTTACTTCCGGCAAGTGCGAACACTGCAAGATTTCATATCGGCTAACCAATTATTACTAAATTCAAGTCGATAGATTGAGGATAGACTTGGATATGCGAGAACCAACCTGCAACCATTTCAACCTGATATTCATCTATGTATAAAACACAACTATGAGACCTCTTTATTCTATCCTTGCCTTATTCTTAACTGTTTCGATCTACTCTCAGGGAGGGTCGATTACCAGTATCGAAGTAATACCCCCGTACCCGACCACTGCTGATTCAGTTTATCTGGTGGGCCATTTTCAGTTCACTTCTGGCGGATGCGAAAAACAATTCTTTTTGGCGTCGGTAGTGGGCAGCAATGTGATTGCTTCGGCCCAGCATTGTACCGGGATGCTGACGATGATCTGCGACATTAGTGATACCGTAAATCTGGGGCTGCTGTCAGCCGGCTCGTATGCAATTGATCTGACCCTTAGTTCAGGTGCTGCTCCTGTTCCTTGTACTCCCGGTATTGTTCCGGATGATAATGATTCGTCCTCTTTTGTCGTAACCGGTCCGACGGATGTTGTGGAGAATGCCTTTGAATTCGGAATTGTACCGAACCCGGTGGTAGATGTTCTGACCTTCTCAGGGCCTGACCTGAACGAGCATGTTGGTGAGTTGGCTGTTGTCTATTCATATAGTGGGCAGATCCTTAACTCCGAACCGTTGGATACAGGCCTTACGCTCAACGTTTCTCAATTGCCTTCGGGGATGTACTTTGTGAAGATCGGCTCGTCAGCGGTCAGGAAATTCCTGAAATTAGATTGATCTGACGGAAACTCATTTTCCCAGCTTTCCGATAATCGGTATCCGGCCTTTGGCCATACGACTCAATTCCTTTTGCATCAGATACACGATTTCTTTGTTGAGCTTTGCGAGGACTTCCGGATCTTCGGCATCCTCGGGTGTGTAGGACGCTGTAGAAATAGGAGGAAGGACACTCATGGTGATCTGGGCCGGCAGCGGTAGGGACAGGTGTGGGAAATGTCCGATGTGCCATCCGCCCGGAAAGGACCAGTATATTGGCCAGGTGTGTAATTTGAACAGGTCTGTCAGCCCTGTTTTTTTAGCGAACTTCTCGCCGGATGACAATACGATAGCGGTTTCTCCACCGCCAATGCCAACCACGGGTAGAATAGGCACTTGCGCTCTCAAAGCCAGCTTGATATATCCCGTGTGTTCATAGAAGTCGATCTTATGACGATCTTTAAACGGCTTGGAGTTCTCCCTGTCTCCACCGGGGTATACGGTTACAGCATGTCCGGTGCTCAGCGCCTCCACAGCATTTTTATGACTTGCGTTCAGTATCCCGAATTCCTTTTTCGGTAGCTTAAGAATGGTCGAAGCATCGTGCAGAACCCGATGGACAAGAACTTTCATGGCAGGCACATGATCCAGCGTGTGACACTTCCCGACCCAAAGAAAGGACTCAGGCATAAAATGAACACCCAGATGATTTCCTACACCAAGGAAAGAAGTAGTAGGAATATTATCAAGTCCCTTCCACTTTACACGGAAATATTTTTCCAGTACGGGAAGCAGCCTTTTGGCAGTTTTTTCAGCCAGCTTTAATTCCTTTAAACTACTTGTATCTTCCATGTGAACATTGTTTGAAAGTATTTTCTCTGTATTAAACTATAATACACATTTTAGTTAAATTTATAACGAATACTAATTATCCTAACTACTTAAATTACTATTTCTATTGTTAAGTGTATTAAATTCTTTGCTGCAAAAAGATCTTATTATGGCAGATGCAAAAACGTATATAGTCCCGGGCTCTCTACCTCCGGTGCCGTATATGCCTCCTAAAACGGTTTATTGCAAAACACCCGAGGAGTTTGATTCAGCCATTGGCTCGGATTTCATTGACCACGCTAATAAAGTTACTGAAAAAGGGGAGCAGTTCTTAGTAGGTTTATCACATGGGCAATCGCCATCAGGAGCATATCAGTACATTTTGGATCATTTTTCAGAATTAACACATCCTGAGAAGATCCATTACACATTCATCAATTCCAAGCTGGAAAGACAACGCTGGTTGGTTGGGACCCGAGACGCGATCTCGTTCATTAAAAAGCTCATTGAATCGAACAAAATATCTAAAGATCAAATACTCGGCAGGGCACTTGACCGCAATAACATGGAGGCCTATGGTGATGGACTGAATGAGCTGCTGGACGGATATCTGAGTAAATTGAATAAAATAGGTCTTGACTACGTTTTTGTAGCGTCCACATCCAAAGGTCAGGTGGCCGGAATAACCAAGAATTCGACTGCGTTTGATTCAAATAGAATCGTGGTTGTTGTGCAGGATTCGGAGGAACCGGAGCTCACCTTTACTCCGTCTTTTTTGAAAAAATCTGCTCGCATTGTATTTCTGGCTACTAAATCAGACAAAAGAAGACCGCTTGCTTCCCTATTTTATAGATGGGCCAGGCCGGATCAAAGTCCGAGCTTTTTACGATTTATTCCGGATGTAGAAGAAAGAATGATCGTTTTTATTGACGGTAAGGCACTGACCTGGCCACAGGTTGAGCTGACAAGAAAGACCAAAGCGGGAGACAGCAAGATCCGTTTGGACATGCCACTGCCATTTGACAAAGACCTGGAAACCAATCGACCGGTTTTATTACTCATTCACGGGTTCTTAGGGCTCAATACTTTTGATGCGTTGCTCACTTTCATTCCTCCGGAAAAGTACATTCCAGTTGCCATGCATTATGGCTCTATTCCGGACAAGCTAAAACCTAGAGAATATTCTCATTTCGTTGCTGATAACATTGATTTTGTTGTTGATCATTTTGGCTCACATGGCCATCCGGTTTACATATTCGATCATTCCATGGCG
>JAAZYJ010000127.1 GCA_014239715.1 Flavobacteriales bacterium | reverse complement strand
ATAAGTTTAAAAAGAGCTGGATCATTAATAATGGATTCATTCCTGAACACCTGCAAAGCCAATTTATAGGTGGGCTTTCATTTACGATGCTGGTAAATTACTCTGGATCAAACTGTGGGCCTTACCGAGAATTATTATTTATTCCCGGATTATTCCTGATCAACAAACGATATCATTTCATGATTACCAAGATTTACGTTGACACCGCAGCAAGTTTGAGCTCCGGAAAGCTCAACTGGGGTATACCAAAAGAACTTGCCGAGATCAACTGGTCAGAAACGGGCTCCACCATTACATTCAACGTTCAGCAGGATCAACAGGTATTGTTCAACGCTGAGGTTAAAACAAATCCGATAAATTTTCCAATAACCAGTCGATTATCTCCCTTCAAGATCTATCAGGAAATGAACGAAAATTCCTATGTGTTCAAACCTCATGGAAATGGGCAAGGAGCAATTTGCAAATTGAAGACGCTCAGCTCAAAATCGAATCATTTCCCAAGGTTAAATGAAGGAAAATTGATCAGCTGTCTTCACATAAAGAAGTTTAAGCTGGACTTTCCTGAATCAAAAATAAAAGGGCTTTAACTTTATTCCATTCGTAGAGAACTCCATTGCGGGTGCAGGAAATTTAATAAACCCGAAGGTTCCCAGTACAGTTTTTAACAGCTTACTTTTAATTTTGACGCGGGACAGGTCCACGTCAAACGACAAGTACCACTGGCGGTATCTCTTAAGGTCTTTACACCAACACTGGTCCATGCAATACAGCTCCGGATTTACAGACCCACTTATCATTTCTTCTGCACCGTATCCTAAGGCCAGATTTAGCCAAGCCGGAAATTTCTTTTCCTTGAATAGAAACGATTTGATATTTACAGAAAGCCAGTACGTCTGGCCATTGTAATCCTTAAGTAACCTCTCCAAACCGTTACTTCCAAGCAATTCCGGTCGATGCGGCGCAAATTCTGTATGGTGAGCAGAGTATTTAAGTCTGATACGTTGCTCGTTCCAGATCAGTCCTTGCCCAATCACCAGGGCCGTGCCAGCTGCATTAGCGATCATATCTCCTCCGCTAAAGCCCCAACCACTGGAATAACCATCCATTATTTCTAATCCTGACAGATAAATAAACCCTAAACCTCCACCCAACCATGTCGCTTTAGTGTCGTTAACACCACTCCATTTAAGCGCTTCTATGCCCGCATATCCAATATAATATGAAGTCAGCGCGTGGCCCAGCTTGTCAACTTGTAGCCAATCCCCATTGTCATTGAATGAGTGAAACGGAACTTTTGGATATTGCGCGTACCACAGGCTATTCAAGGCCAGGAGTGTCCCGACGGTCCCCACTGTTTCTACCCCGATTACGGTCGCCAGTTTTCTTGAATTCAGACTATCGGAGTAAGAAAGAACTGATTGACCAAATGATCCGATGCTAAGGCACCAAAATCCTGAACACAAACAGATTTGAAAAAACAAACTTCTACGACCCAACATAAAACTGACCAATCGATCAAATTTACAATAGAAGCGTAGATAATAGCCTATAGTTCTATAATTATTCCGATCGTAGGCAACACAGTCCCTGTTGAATTCTCGATTGCATAGGGTTGATATCTTGCAGGGTCATTTGGATCAGATAAAAATGCTCCATTATCGTCAGAACGCATATTTAATATCGGTTGTTGCTCAGCCTGATAATTGTACAAATTCTGTATGTCCAAGTAAAGATTAATACTCCATTTTTTAAAAAACCATCTTTTATCAACACGAACGTCCAGCTGATGAAAACTCCCTAGTCTCCGCGAGTTCAATCGGTCGTAATCCAACAATCCAACACCACGAACATTCCAGGCTGACACTAGTGATGAGCTGGACACATCGTAAGGAGTGTATGGAGAACCGCCTGAAAACAACCAACGGAATCCTACGTCCCAATTTCTTTTAAACTTTTTACCTCCGGTTAGCGAGACAATGTGCTTTGAATCCCATGCAGAAGGCAGGTACTCCCCTTTCTTATCCTTGAATTCGCTAGTTACAAAGGTGTATGCCAAAATTCCATAAAATCCTTTAAAAAGCTTTTGTTGGATCAACAATTCCAACCCGTAACTCCTGCCCTCAGACGTACTGTTGGCCGGTTCATTCCCGATCACACCAAAATCAGCACCCATATTGGCCAGAGAAACAGAATCTGTAAGCAGAAAAGGATAATTGTCGTACTTCTTGTAAAAGCCCTCAACAGTTATACGCGCATTTTTTAATGTATTGTACTCAAACCCTGCCACTATATGGCCGGATCGGATGTAGGTGATGTTGTTTTCTTTGTTAACTAAAGTCTGTGCAGAGTCTCTATAGCCAAGAACAGTGTAAGGCGGAAGCTGATAATAAAGTCCTATGTTTCCGTTAAATCCAAATCGATCAGTTAACATATACGAAATAGAAAAACGGGGAGACAACTGCTCAAGCGGGTTCGATAGGTCGTTGGAATAATCTGAAAAATCAGTGCGAATTCCAGCAGATAATGATATTCTTTTTTCCAAAAATCGCTTACTTGTCTGGAGAAATAACGCATACTTGTTGAAGGTCAATTCAGAATTGAAATCTATTTCTTGCGGGCCCTGTGAGGTATACACTTTATTGTAGGTACTGTTTGCATAACCAATATTTTCAAAAGCCAAGCCCATATTCAACTTCCATCCATTCTCCCTGTACGTGTTTTCGAAACGTATCTTATTCTCTATTTCTTGAGAAGTATAATTGAGCGTCAAGTTACTTTGTGAAGACTGATCATTGTTTCTATACTTCACTGCCTCATTATTCAATTGATTTCGGCTAACAGCTAAGACCTGATAGCTATTTTCTCGATAGTGCTTATAAACACCCCCAAGGGTATAATTCCACTGCGTGTTGACTGGAATATTACCCAAAGTATAGTTGTTAAACTCAATAGTATTGGAGTCCGTAACTCCTTCATTTACCGATTCATTCAGCTCAAAATCATCAATGGCACCTAATCCAATAATTGTAAGTTCATTCTTAGAATTGAAGCGATGTTTGAATTTGAATTGGGCGTCGCTATACGTTGGAAGAAAAGGCAGCTTTAAGGCTTCAAACAGAAATTGCAAATACGACCTTCTCGCACTCATAATAAATGATGACTTATCGCCCAGAGGTCCGTCGAAAGTCAGACCGATATCACTCGATCCCAGTGCAAAAGTCGATTCCAGCTTTTCCGAATTCCCGTCTTTTTGAACAAATTCAAAAACGGAGCTAGCTGCATTTCCTCTATTCGCTGGAAAAGCTCCGGAGTAAAAATCAACTTTATCAATAAAATTAACATTCAAAAGACCTACTGGACCACCGGAAGCGCCTTGTGTCGCAAAATGATTGATATTGGGGACCTCTATACCATCCAAGTAGAATCGATTTTCATTTGGAGCCCCACCTCTAATGATAACGTCATTCCTGAATGACACACTCGGAGCAGCTCCGGGCAATGCCTGAATGACTTTGGATATGTCCCTGTTTCCACCTGGAAACCTGGTAATCTCAGAAGCCTGTAATGTTCTCAAAGAAACCGGACTCTCCTGTGTTTTTGTAAATGGATTAACTTTTATGACAACCGAGTCCAGCTCACCAAATGAAATGGACTTTAGCTGTACATTCACAAAAGTTTTTTTCGCATTTGAAACTTCAACTTCAAACCTTGTCACAGTTTCGTATCCAAAAGCGGAAAATTCAATGTTATACAATCCGGGAGTCAATCCCGTGAATTCATAGACACCATCCTCGTCCGATTCTGCACCTGTAAGTGGATCCATTATTTTTATAGTAGCAAACGGAATAGATTCGTTATTCGTAGCGTCGGTCAGTTTGCCACCCAGCCTTCCAAATTGAGCATTAACTTCAGCAACAAACAGGATAAATACTAATAAATATAAAAAACCGGTTTTCAATTTATTTAATTGTAGTGATTTCTTGCCTTCAACAGCTAATATCTATAATTGTTCCGTTATTTTTGCTTTTTGTAGAAAATCGTGAGTAGTTCAAGTATAAAAAAATCAATTCAGATGGGGCTGTTCTCTGTAGCCTCGTATCTTTTAGTCACCTCCATTCTGATGTTCTTTTACCATGGTGGTGATAGGTTTGACCCCTCAAGAAGTTCTTATAATTTTTTAGGATCATTTTTGAGTGACCTTGGCAGAATGCACGAATTTTCCGGACTAACCTCTTACGCTACAGGGACCGTTTATGCACTTGCTTTAGGGTTTATGGGTATTGGGACCATACTATTTTTCTGGGGACACTATTATTTGGTTGCTGAAACCAAAAACATCCTGAAATGGCCAGCAACGATCTTTGGAATAATAACGGGCATTAGCTACACAGGAATTGCCTGCACGCCGTGGGATATTTTTCCAAAAACACATTTGTTTTTTGTTTTTGCCGGATTTATTTCATTCTCAGCAAGCTGTATTTGCACGTTCATCCTCGTGAAAATGCACCGCACCTATCCAAACAGCTTTGGATTCGTTTACCTTTTTCTGTGCACCTTGAATTTCTCATACATTCTGTTGATGACTCTAGGACCTGATTCAGAAGACCCATTGGGCCGGATAGTTCAAGCCACCGGGCAGAAGATCATGATCTATACGCAATCAATATTAATCATCTATTGTGCTTATGGCGCCCTAAACGTTGCAGCGAAAATGAGCGCATCAAACAATGTAAAAAACCTTCAAAGATCCGAATGACGAAAAAAGAAAAAGTTGAGTTTGTAATTGACGAGCTGGAAAGGATTTATCCTGAAACACCTATACCACTGAAGCATAGCGACCCGTATACTCTTCTTGTCGCAGTTCTGTTATCTGCGCAATGCACAGATAAGCGCGTCAACACTGTTACCCCTAAATTATTTGCTTTAGCCGACACGCCGTATAAGATGATCGAGCAATCTGTAGAGAAAATAAGAGAGATCATTAAACCCTGTGGACTTTCTCCAAGGAAATCAAAAGCAATTTATGGGCTATCGAAGATGTTAATTGAAGATCATCAGGGAAAAGTACCCCAAACATTCGACGATCTTGAAGCACTTCCCGGGGTAGGTCACAAAACCGCTTCTGTGGTCATGGCGCAAGCCTTTGGAGTGCCCACCTTTCCTGTTGACACACACATTCACCGATTAATGTATCGGTGGAATTTTTCTAACGGAAGAAACGTAGAACAAACCGAAAAAGACGCAAAACGGTTGTTCCCTGTTGAGCTGTGGAACAAATTGCACTTGCAGATAATCTATTACGGGAGAGAATATTCCCCGGCAAGAGGATGTAATTATGAAACCGATTTCATTACTCGGAAAATTGGCCGAAAAACTGAAATTGCCAGAATGAAAAAAAGATGATGCAAGATCTAATACGAATTGGAGGAGTTCCAGAACATTTTAATCTACCCTGGTTGCTAGCTATGGAAGAGGGGCTGTTTGAGAAAGAGGGTATCTCAGTCAGCTGGAAAGACTTCCCGGGGGGCACAGGAGCAATGGCTAGAGAGCTTAGACATGGCACGATCGACATCGCCTTAATTCTCACTGAAGGAATAATCGCAGATATCATAAAAGGCAACAAATCAACCATCATAGGATTCTACGTTAAGTCACCGCTTACCTGGGGAGTGCATACATCCGGGCATAACGACTACAAAAGCCCAGACAGCATTAGAAACAAGCTTTTTGCTATTAGCCGATGGGGATCAGGCTCTCACCTGATGGCATATGTTTATGCTCAGCACCAAGGCTGGGCCAAAGATAACTTCAACTTTCGAGTCGTAGCAAATTTGAAAGGAGCAAGAGAAGCCTTAGGCTATCAAGGGGCTAATCTATTTTTGTGGGAAAAGTTCACTACCAAACCTTTAGTAGATACCGGTGAGCTCAGGCTGATAGACAGTATTAAAACCCCCTGGCCATGCTTTGTTATCGCTGTAAGGAACGAAGTTCTTGCTACAAGACTAGACGATGTGAAAAGATTGATCCAAATCATCAAACAGCGATCAAAAGAGTTTAAAGATCAATCCAATGCTGATCAATTGATCTCGGCAAGATATGGCATTAAAGAAAAAGATGCCCGGGCCTGGCTTTCCGCAACTGAATGGGAAAGCAGTAATGAAATACATCCAGAGATCATTCAGGAGGTTCAAAAAACCCTCAAAAGTCTGGGAGTAATTCACAAGCAGCTAAATTATGATGAATTTTGCTTAAGTATTTAGCCTCCTTCACAGGTTCGGTTCAATTTCCACAGATTGAACATTCCCTGTTAATTGCTACCGAGTCTAAGGTTACCAGCTTCCATAATATTATATATCTTTAAGCCGTAAAACTAGGAATCAATACCATTTATTAATATACCTATTGCTATTATTTTTAAACACAGCCAGGGAAGAGAAAGGCGATAATCAGCTAATTACCAAAGTACGCATATTTGAATACTCAGTTTTGGAAACACATCTTACCTAGCTAGGTTTGTCACAAACAACTCAATCACAATGAAAATCCCGAGTATCATTTTGGCAATGCTATCTTCAGTTCTATTAATTAACTCGAATTATGCTACTATCAAAGAGCCGGCTGAAAGAAAATTGAGTCCCAATACAAAAGAAGTTTCTCGTAAGAAGAAACTGAAAAACCTGAAAGAGTTCGAACCGAGCATAAAGGAAACAGATAACCTCTCTTCTTTCCAATATCATCAAAGAGTCTACCTGATAGAGACTGACATTCAAACAGCATGGGGAGCCTATGTCAAGGTTGACCCTACGATTTCCTGGAAGGGGCCTTTAAACACGTACAGACAATCCTATTCAACATCTAAGAATACATCATACACGCCCAAAGACACCCTATTTCCGAATGCTGAACTAGGCATGGTGTATGAACTGAACATTAAAGTTGCCAAGCTCCGGAATATAGGAGTCACTTTTCAGATCACAGCGCTTGACAAGAAAAATATGATCATCGAATTCACCTATGGAAAAGACAACAAGTCTCATGGAAAGCAACAAATTGAATTCAAATCAGATGGTGCGCATACTTTAATAACTCACTCCACCTACTTTAAAAGCAACAGTAAATTCAGAGATAAACACCTGTATCCAAAATTTCACGAACGGTGCTTGGATGAATACCACAAGAACATCATGACCATTGCGGCAAAACAATAGCAATCAGAAAATTGAATTGACCATTCTGAGGCCAAATTCATTTATTGCATGTTACTAATTCTTCAGTCAAGCTGACCATTGCGCTGACTTTTACAATCAAGATCCAAAACCCAACTCATTTTTTAGTAATTTCATTTTTTAAATTTAAAGGCCAAGATGACCGAAAAGCCTTTACAAATGCACAACTATGGGATTATGGGATAGATTGAAACACGAACTAATAGACATTATTGAATTCTTAGATGATTCGAACGATACTCTCGTTCATCGATTTGAGAGGTTTCAAAATGAAATAAAAAATGGAGCACAGCTGACTGTTCGACCTGGACAGGTAGCAGTTTTCATTAATGAAGGTAAGATCGCTGACGTCTACCAGCCGGGCATGCATAAACTGGAAACAGCCAACATGCCTATCCTGTCAACTTTAAAAGGATGGAAGTACGGGTTTAACTCTCCGTTTAAGGTAGAGGTATTGTTTGTTAACACGACGCAAATGACGGATCAGAAGTGGGGCACGAAAAATGCTATCCCCCTATCCGACCCAAGATTCGGCATGTTTGAAATAAGGGCGTTTGGAACATACTCCATCAAGGTAAATGATGCACCTAGATTTATTGAAGAAATAGTAGGCACCGATGGAAATTTCACCGCCGACGAAATTACAGGGCAACTAAGGTCATTGGTTGTTACACGAAGCACGGACGCCATAGCGGAAACCGAACTGCCCGTTGAGAAATACGCATCTAATCTTAATGAGATCTCGAGTGATGTTCATGGAAGAATGTCTTTGGATTTTGAAAAATATGGACTTGAGCTATCTACTTTTCTTGTAGAGAACATCTCAATGCCGGAAGAGATCAAGAAAGAAATATTTGAATTAAGCCGATTAGACTCTCAGGTCGATCTCGATAAGCTGGCAAAACTTAAGACTGCTAAAGCAATTGAAAAAGCCGCGGAGAATGAAGGCATGGCCGGAGGAGGCATGGGAATGGGAATGGGTTTTGCCATGGCCAACCAAATGGGCCAGCAGCTATCCCAACAGCAAAATCCGTCATCACAACCCGATACAGGAGGAACTCCACCACCACCGCCCCCTGCCCTATTGTTCCATGTAGTAATGAATGGAGAACAAGCAGGGCCGTTCGACATGAATACGATCAAACAAATGGTTTCTTCTAATCAGATCACCAAAGATTCATTAGTATGGCGCAACGGCATGTCAACCTGGACGGCAGCAGGCGAAGTTGATGAGCTGGACAGCGCATTCGGTAGCGTCCCTCCTCCATTACCACCACAATAGTAATATGGAAGAACTTAATGAAATAAACACCGTTGCATTCAATTGTAATGATTGTGGCGCGGATCTAACCTATTCTCCTGGAACTCAGAATATAGACTGCCAATACTGTGGCGCTCAAAATGAAATTTTTGATTCAGGCGAATCGATCGAAGAGCTGAATTTCCACTCCCATCTATCTGACACATCCCAAAAGGAACAGCTACCAGCTAAATTTGTTGATTGTTCTAAATGTGGAGCAACATCTTCCATTGATCAGCATATAACAGCGGCGACCTGCCCATACTGCTCAGCTCCTTTTGTTACAGACGCCGCATATGAAACAAACGGGATCCTACCTAAATCGTTGATCCCATTCCAGCTGGACAAGAAACAAGCTCAGCAGGAATTCAAAAAATGGATCGGGAGATCATGGTTTGCACCGAATGACCTGAAAAAAGCCAGTCTGAATTT
>JAAZYJ010000011.1 GCA_014239715.1 Flavobacteriales bacterium | reverse complement strand
GAAGGGTTTGCCTTTAAAAAATACAATGATATTGCCGGCCGATCAATTGCTGAGCTTCTTGCTGATATTCCTGAAGATCAAACGATAAGAGTACTGGAAATCGGTGCAGGTACAGGCGGAATGAGCCAGGCTATTTTACCAATGCTTCCTGCTGACAGAACAGAGTATGTCTTTACAGATCTGTCTCACATGTTCATGCTTAAAGCACAACAGCGTTTTGCTAAATACCCATTTGTTCAGTACAAGATCATGGATATTGAACAAGATCCGGCCGAACAAGGTTTCGACCTGAATTCGTTCGACCTGATTATCGCTTCGGATGTAATCCATGCTACCAGAGACCTGAGCGTATCTCTCGGAAATGCTCAGAAACTTTTGGCCTCTGAAGGCGTGTTGATGATGCTTGAGGTGACTAACTCCCCTGTGTATCTTGACTTTATATTCGGTATGACCGAGGGCTGGTGGCTTTACGAAGACTTCAGAACAGAGCATGCTACTATGCCACCAGAAAACTGGCAAAAGGTTCTGGAAGAAACAGGGTATCATAATACCGCATATTTTAGCGATGTACCTGACAACTCAATTTCCTGTCAATCTGTTATCATGGCAAGAGCTGAAAAGCTCGACCTCAGTGATGTGGTCGCGGAAAATGAGACCAAGACAGCGGTAGCAGATTACTTGATCTTTGCCGATAGTACAGGAGTTACAGATAAGATTGCAGGCCAGCTTGCTGCTCTTAATAAGACGTGTATAACTGTCAAAAGAGGAGCGGCCTACAAACAGATTTCTGATACTGAATTTGAAGTTGAGGCAATGTCCCAGTCATACTGCGACAAGGTGATCGACCATGTAAATGCCAGAGGCAATTTTGAAGGACTTATATTCGGTTGGGGTCTGGACCTTGTGAGTAACGAAAACCTGACTTCGGAATCAATTTCTGAAGCGGAAGAACTGGGTAGTATCATGATGATGAATATCATGAGAAAACTCAATGACTCAGCATATAAGGAAAATCCAAAACAATGGATCCTGTCAAGTGGAGCGCAGAGTATTGCAGGCTCACCTGAGCTACTAAATCTTGGACAAGAAGGATTAAGAGGAGTTAGCCGGGTAATTGTGAATGAGTTCCCAAACTACATCACAACAATGGTCGACCTTAGCTCACCTGTGCAGGATACTGAAATTGAGGTGCTGATCGAGGAAATGTTTGCCGGAGATCGGGTTGACGAACTTGCCTTTAGAGGTAAAAGACGTTACGTGAACAAGCTTGAAAGACTGTCCATGGATAATATAGCGAAACAGGCTATGAAATCCGTTCAGGCTGAAGGTTCTGCTTATACCGGCACAATTGAAGAGTACGGTGTTCTGGACAATGTTGTACTCAGAGAAAGCGTAAGAAAAACTCCGGACTCGAACCAGGTGGAGATCCAGATCAAAGCGTCAGCGCTGAACTTCCGGGACATTATGATTGCCATGGGACTTCTGTCTGACGAGGCCGTCGATGGTGGTTTGTTCGGGAGAACTTTCGGACTTGAATGTGCAGGCGTAATTACCAAGGTAGGTTCGGATGTTACTAATGTAAAGGTTGGTGATGAAGTGATGGCCACTGCGCCATCATGTTTAGGTGGTTTTGCTTATGCATATGGTGTGCATTGCGTTAAAAAACCAGCAGGTATCAGCTGGCACGAGGCAGCAAGTCTGCCGGTGGTTTACACTACGGCATACTTCTCTCTGATCCATCATTGTCGATTGGAAAAAGGAGAAACGGTACTTATTCATGCAGCAGCAGGTGGTGTAGGTATTGCGGCTATTAATATTGCTAATGCCGTTGGAGCCGAGGTTTTTGCTACGGTTTCAACGCAAGAGAAGAGAGATTATATAATTAGCTTGGGTGTAAAACCGGAAAATATCATGAACTCCCGAACATTAGAGTTTGCTGATGAGCTAATGGATAAAACGAATGGTGAAGGCGTTGACGTAGTGCTTAATTCTCTATCCGGAGAGGCGATCTTCAAGAGTGTGAGGTGCCTGTCTGCCTACGGTCGGTTCGTTGAGATCGGTAAGACGGATATCTATAGAAACTCCAAACTTGGACTTCAGCCCTTTGGAAACAACTTGACCTACTTCGGTGTAGACGTAGATCGCTTGTTTGAGCAGAAGAAAGAATTCGGCGGACGTTTGTTCCAAGAGTCAATTGACTACTTTGTGAACAACAACTTCGCTCCGCACCCTGTTACGGTATTCCCAGTCGGAAAGCTTGCTGATGCATTCCAGTTCATGGGAGGTGCCAGGCACATTGGTAAAGTAATTGTTTCAATGGAGGGTGATGTAGATGTCGCCCCGGCTAATGAGATCAGGTTCAAGGAAGATGGAACCTATTTGCTTACTGGAGGTGCTTCCGGATTTGGACTGTCTGTTGCAGAATGGATGACTACAAAAGGAGCCAAAAATCTGGTTCTTATGAGTAGGAGTGGAACCAAAACGGATTTCGAAAGGAATATCGTTGAGAAGATGGAAGCCAAGGGCGTAAACGTTATGATCGCTAAAGGCAGTGTTAACGACCAAGCTGATGTGGACCGAATCTTCAAGGAGATCAAAGAAACAATGCCTCCTGTTAAAGGAATTCAACATGCTGCGATGGTACTGGATGATGGAAGTATTCCGGAAATCGACACTGAAAGGTATATGAAGGTATTCAAGCCGAAAGCTGTTGGATGCTGGATGCTTCATGAAGCAACCAAGGATATGGACCTGGATCATTTCATTTCATATTCTTCGATATCTGCCATTTACGGTAACCCGGGGCAGGTTAGCTATGTTGGAGCTAATAGCTTTCTTGATAACTTTTCTCATTGGAGAAGGGCACAGGGGCTGCCCGCAACAACGATCAACTGGGGTGTTATTGGTGATGTTGGATTTGTTGCCAGAAATGCTGCAGCTAGTGGAGTGGTAGGCGATCTCCTTTACAAACAAGGATGGAAGACATTTTCCATACAACAGGCAACCTGGATCCTTGAACAGATGTTACTCAATAATCCTATTCAGCGAGTGGGAACAGATTCGGATTGGGAGATGATCGGTGGATTCTATCCGCATTCTGCAAACTCGAGTCGTTTTGCTCACCTTGTGAGTGAAAAAGAACTCTCAAGCGGAGGTGGCTCCGGTGGTGGAGATGGGGCGCTAAAGTCTGTCATACTGGAGTCGAAACCGGAAGAAAGAAATGACCTTTTCCTCGAGCACTTAATTGATACGTTTGCAAGAGTTTTAGGCACAGTTCCGGATAAGCTGGATATGACAGAACCTGTTACTAAATACGGTTTAGATTCGTTGATGGCAAATCAAATCCGAAACTGGATCCAAAGCAACGTGTCTATCGACTATTCGATGATGAAGATCATGAGAGGACCTTCAATGGAAGAAATGACGGTTCAAATTATTGATGAGATGCTCGGATCCAGCGGGTCAGAACTCGAAGGAGGAGAAGCTAAGAGTGAATTGGACAGGTGGGTGATCAGAACTAAGATTGTAGAGAACCCACGTCTTCGTTTATTCTGTTTGCCTTACTTTGCTGGTGGTGCGTCTATCTTTAGCACCTGGCATGAATTCTTGCCGGACGATATAGAAGTTTGTGCGATTCAGTTTCCGGGAAGAGAAGAAAGAGGCGACGAGAGAGCTTTTGATGATGTACAATCATTAGTGGAGAAAATGACTGAAGTCATGGAACCTCTTTTAACTACACCATGTGCTTTCTATAGCCATAGCTCAGGTGCAGGAGTTGCACTTGAATTGAGCCGCCACCTGAACCGGGCGCTTGATGTTCAGCCTACAAAATTTATGGTAGGTGGTTGGAGAGCTCCACATCTGGAAAGTCCGTTCAAATTCTTAGATGCAATTGCGGATAATGAAGTCTACAAAGACAAGAACATTCCAAATATCAAGAATCACTTGAGAGCATTGGAAATCCCAGATGAGGTAATTGACAATGATGCCGTATTCAATGAAATGCTTCCTGCTCTTCGAGCGGATATACTTCTTGGCAAGAAATATAAGTTTGTCAAAGACGAGCCTTTGCATTGTCCGTTAACTGCTTTTGCGGGAAGCGAAGACACGGTATTTACAGAAGACCAGGTAAGAGGATGGGATAAACAAACCAACTCGGAATTCAAGTTCGTTACTGTGACCGGTGGACACTTATTCTGTAGAGACAATAAGGAAGAATTGCTGGAGCATGTAACTGCTGAACTTACTGAAGCAGTGCCGGTACTAGTCAAATAGAAAAACCAAAAGAATGGCGGGATGATCCGGAAACTGAATCTTAACGAATTACAGATCTGGAAAGTAAGAACCAGTGAAGCCAGTGTCTTAGAGGAATGCAGATCAGTTCTCACAGAAGCGGAACTTAAAAAGTCCCACTTTTTTAAGTTTGAAGACGCGAGAGATCAATACATAATTAGTCAGGGGATGCTGCGTACGCTTCTGGCTTATTATCTTGATGTATCAACCAAAGAGGTAGAAATCGGAAGGCATGATAAAGGCAAGCCTTATTCAATGAACGACCGAGCTCTTTTCTTCAATTCATCTAATTCGGGAGGACTTTGTGTTTTTGCTTTTTCGAGAGATGGAGAAGTAGGAATAGATATCGAGAAGAAAAGACAGGTTTCAAATTTAGAAGACCTGATCTCACGTAATTTCACCTCCTCCGAAATTCAGTTCATCAAGAAAGATCCTGAAGATGTACTTGACCGGTTTTTTCGTTTCTGGACGATCAAAGAAGGTTACTTAAAAGCGATCGGTGAAGGGATGAGACTTACCCCGGAAAATTTGGAGTTTCGCATTGAACGGAACAAGGTATCGCTGATATCAAAAAAAGGTATCTTTGAATATGATGATTGGGTTCTTTCAGAATTCTCCCCTTGTGAAGGTTTTGTAGGAACCATAGTTTATAAAAACCCTGGCTCTGCCATTGTGCAAAGCTGGTATAAAGACCTCAGGTCCAATTAAGAATCAGATATGAACCAATGCACCAGAACATTTGACCTTTTAGAGCTTTATGCTACAAAGTATAAGGATAAAGAGATCGCAATAGCCGGGAAAGAAAATAAGAAATGGGTTAACTACTCGTCAAAAGAATATGTGGACAATTCATTCAATGTAAGCTATGGCTTACTTGCTCTCGGGTTGAATAAAGGCGATAAAGTTGCAACAATAACCAACAACAGACCGGAGTGGAATTTTTTAGATATTGTCCTGGCTCAAGCCGGAATAATTCATGTTCCCCTCTTCACAAACCTATCACCGGAAGGGTATGCGGACATTTTCAATCATGCTGAAGTAAAGGCCGTTTTTGTTGCAAATAAAGCATTGCATCAAACAATTCAGTCCATATTAGACACTGCAAAAACTGTTTTGAACGTATTTACTTTTGATGACGTTGAAGGAGCTAGAAACTGGAAAGAAGTACTTGAATTGGGGAAACAGAATGAAAGTGATTTCAAAGAGACTATTGCACAGAACATTATTGCGACACAGCCTACTGACCCCGTAACATTGATCTATACCTCAGGAACTACAGGAAATTCAAAAGGGGTGCTTCTTTCTCATCAGAACTTAGTTACAAATGCCATAGCCTGCGCAAATGTTTTTAAGCTTCAATCTGACCAGAGGTATTTGAGTATTTTGCCCATTTGCCATGTAGGTGAGCGAATGGCAAACTATCAAACCCAATATTCGGGTTGTTCCATCTATTACTCTGAAAATCTGGCAACAATTGCAAATGATCTAAGCGAAATTAAACCTCATGGATTCGGTGCCGTCCCAAGAATATTGGAACGCGTTTACGACAAAATTATGTCAAAAGGACAAAAGTTGACCGGGATCAAAAAGAAACTTTTCTATTGGTCGTTGAACTTGGGCTTGCGTTATGATTTGAACAATGGGATTGGGTATAAAATAAAACTCGGAATTGCCAGAAAATTGGTCTTCAGTAAGTGGCGAGAAGCAATGGGCTCGAACGTTGTCTCGATCGGGGTTGGGGGCGCAGCGCTTCAACCCAGGCTGGAAAAAGTATTCTGGGCTGCCGGAATTAAACTATTGAACATGTACGGTCTGACCGAGACTTCACCGGTAATTACGATCAACCGTCAAGCCGGCCCTGATCTAAAGATCGGAACTGTCGGCGCTGTGATCAACGACGTAGAAGTAAAGATTGCCGAAGATGGTGAGATCCTGTGCAAAGGGCCAAATGTTATGCTCGGATACTACAAAGATGACAAGGCGACCGAGGATGCGTTTACGGAAGGCTGGTTTCGGACCGGTGATATAGGTGTTTATGAGGATGGATTTTTAAGGATAACGGATAGGAAAAAAGAAATATTTAAGCTCTCCAATGGAAAATATGTTTCACCTCAAGCTATTGAGAACATCTTTAAAGAATCCGTTTATATTGATCAGCTCATTGTGATTGGTGAGGGAGAAAAGTTTACCAGTGCGTTGATCTCACCAAATTTTGAGGCGCTTAAAGATTGGTGCACAAGTAAAGGCATTGCCACGGGGTCAGAAGAAGATATTATTGGAGATAAAGAGGTGAAGCAGCTGTATCAAAAGGTCGTAAAAGAGTTCAACGCCCGTGTAGGTGAAGATGAGCAGGTGAAACGGTTCCGTTTGGTCAAAGACGAATGGTCTCCATTGACGGGTGAACTTTCTCCTACATTAAAACTTAAAAGAAGAGTACTTGGTGAGAAGTATAAACCCATTATCAATTCAATTTTCGGTCATAAATTTGAGGATGAAAAGGCATAGTGAATCATGCAAATAGTCGAAGTAAAAGAAGGTAAAAGCAAAAAGGCATTTCTGGACGTAGCCAGAGCTCTTTATGCAAATGATCCAAATTGGGTTTGCCCGATGGACAAAGAAGTTGAATGCGTTTTTGATCCAGGAGAAAATTTGAATTTCAACAATGGAGAGGCAAAAAGATGGCTGCTGAAAGATGATTCGGGGAAGTACATCGGCCGTATTGCCGCTTTTTTTAATAGAAGCTCGATAGATATTGAAGCACAACCAACGGGCGGCTGTGGTTTCTTTGAGTGCATCGATAATAGTCAAGCGGCCAACCTACTGTTTGATACAGCCAAAACCTGGTTGAAGAGTAAGGGAATGGAAGCGATGGATGGCCCGATCAATTTTGGAGAAAGAGATAAATTCTGGGGGCTATTGGTCAACGGGTTTACTCAACCGGCACATTCGGTCCCTTACAATCCACCCTATTATCAAGCTTTGTTTGAGGACTACGGATTCAGAGTCTATTTTAAACAGGAAGGCTTTATTCTTGATGTTAAAGAAGGTGTTCCGGAGCGATTCAAAAGAATTGCAGAAAGGGTTGCTAATAACCCGGAGTACACCTTCGAACACCTTGATTATACAAAGCTAGATAAACACGTTTCCGATTTCACGGCAGTATTCAACGAAGCCTGGGAAGATTTTAAGGAAGACTTTGAACCCATGGAAACGGACTATGTATATAAGTTTTTAAAGAACGCAAAAGCTATTCTGGAAAAGGAATTTATTTGGCTTGCCTACCATGATGGAAAACCGATAGGCATCTACCTTATGTATCCCGATGTGAATCAGATCTTCAAATCATTTAACGGCAAATTGAATTTATGGAATAAGCTCAGACTTCTTTATATGGTGAAAACCAAGAAAATGACGCGGGCTAAAGGAGTTTTAATGGGCCTTACGCCTAAATATCAGAAGAAAGGCTTAGAGGTTGGGTTCATCCATCATATAGAAGAAGCACTGAAACGTAAACCGGAATACACAGAGCTGGAATTCTGGTGGGTTGGCGATTTCAACCCTCCAATGCGCAAGATCTGGTCAGCAGTAGGAGCAAATCCTGCAAAGGGTTACATCACGTACAGGCATATGTTCGATCCTGATGCTCCTTATGTCAGGTATCCTATCCCCAATTAGAAAAGGGACGAATCAAAAGAAACAGCTAGTAGCCCCCAAGGTTTGACGGGTATTCCCTGCGCAGCTTAGGTGCATAGAAGAAATGTCTGAGGTACAGGACCTCCTCCGGCCCATTGATGTTGTAAAACTCCTCTAGCGTCATGTTGAACGGTCTTCGATCAAGTGCAGAATTGGCCCTGATCTCAGCAGTAATATCTACGAACTCTATATGTACATCTCTTTTGGGGACTAAGAAAATGAAGTTTGCGAAAAGATAGAAAAAACCTTTGGCCACGCACCAGAGAAACTTGGGTCTTTCACCGTACCAGGCTACTGACCACATACTTCCCCATAAGCCATTGATCCTAACTCCTAAAACCGACACATCATCAGGTAAATTTCTAACCAGATAGTGAACAGATTGTTTGTTCTTAATGATTTCGCTCGGGGTATGTTTTATTCCGCCCGCAGGGTACAATATTACACTTCTGTCGTGTTCAAAAGCATCTACCACTCCGTCTACGATCGTTTTCAGCACATGAGGGTCACGTTTCCCATATTTCAGATCACTAACAGCAACTGCATTCTGTTGTTTCATGAAAAAAGAAATAATTGGCGTTTTTGCAAAACGTTCCGATACTATTGGTACAAAATCACAGTGCTGCCGTACCAGTGCAGACAATAACTGTGGGTCAATATGTGCAGGGTGGTTGGGTAAAATGAGCTTCGAGCCGGATTTTTTTAATAGATCTAATCCTTTGATACTGACACGGTATCTTCGTTTTAAAACCCAATAAAAAAAGATTGCCACGCTCTTCATAAATACCCTTTAGTGCTCTCGAAACTTTAAAGAAAACACCAATCGGGCAGCCCTCAAAATTCGATGGAACCAAGATACAGAATTGAGATGCACATCGCTAAATTAAAACGCTCCAAGTACAATTGAAGGAAGAGCATTTTTCCAAAAAAGTTGGCTGACAGGAAAAACTCATCAGCCAACTAAATACTCGGTTCTATTTTGTTACATTGTTGGACACTACCTTGTCTCCGAATTTTTCGTAATTCACTAACCAGGCAGCGGCATTCTTTACATATCTTCCTGTACCTGCAGTATCCCAATTACAGTACAAACGAGTAAATCCTCCATCCAGGATCAATCTTTTACCATCTTTTTCATAAACTCCGGTAACAAGATTATTTGCCGATCCATATATTATGGGGGTCAGGTCTTTACTTTCAGATAAAGTTGCTATAGTTATTCCTTCATAAACATGTTGAAGTCCTGTAGTGATCAAATGATTTGGCATTACACCTGCCTTTTTATCTTCCATTTGTAAGTTAACTACCTTATCTCCATACAGATTCCCTGTCATCTCTACACCGATCAATGCTTTTGATACGTAATTAGCATCAGCATAATAAGGTTGGTTGTCTCCCCAGATGTAGACGCCTTTCCCGCTGTTAAAGAAATTTTTAATGATCTTCAAATGGTCATCATTTAAATGCTGCTTGCTGTCTGAAATGATCCATAATTGACATGATTTGTCAAGAGCATCCTTCAGTTCTTTTGCCGAAGGAGCAGTGTTCATCCACCTGTAAACAGAAAAGCCTTTTTCGGCCAAAGCTTTTTTTGGCAATGAAAAATCAAATCCGGCGGTATAAAAGTGAAGAACAGCAATTGTTTGCCCTTCAAAAGCTCCATCAACTGCAAGATCATAT
>JAAZYJ010000012.1 GCA_014239715.1 Flavobacteriales bacterium | reverse complement strand
TAAAGACCTTGGGGCGGGGAAGAAATCTTATGCTGTCAAATTCCTGCTCCAGGATGAGGAAGGAACACTTGACGAAAACAGAATTGAGGTGGCCATGAACAATATTCTACTTCAGCTTGAAAAGCAACTGGGAGCCAGTTTAAGGTGATTTAGAAACAACTGAACACATTTTTTGATGGATCAGCTACATATATTCGGACCCTTAAATAGAAAAGGCACTAGTTTTTCGAGGCGTTTAATTGTCTAACTTTGTTGCCACATGAAATTCGAGAACCCCAAGACACTCAAAGAATTAGCTGACTTTCTCGGATGTCAGTCAGATGGCCCTGATAATCATTTGGTTACAGGCATTAACGAAATCCATCGCGCACAAAAGGGGGATGTTATTTTTGTCGACCACCCAAAATACTACGAAAAGGCGCTTCAATCTTGTGCTTCAACTATTCTGATCAACCAAGCCGTTGACTGTCCCGAAGGAAAAGCTCTTCTAGTTTCTGAAAATCCCTTTCGCGACTTTAATGCCATTACCACGCATAATTGGCCATACACAAAATGGACCGATCAAATCAGCAGATCAGCGGTCATTGGGGAAAACACAACCATTCATCCCAATGTCTGTATCGGGCACGATGTGAAAATAGGAAATAACAGCATTATTCATTCCGGTGTTGTAATTATGGACAGGACTGAAATTGGCAACAATGTCGTTATCCAGGCAAATACAACAATCGGATCAAGCGCATTTTATTATAAGAAAAATGACGCGCAATATGATCGTCTGAATACATGCGGATATGCTATTATTGAAGACGACGTTGAAATTGGTGCATTGTGCTCTATTGATGCAGGAGTAACTGCCACAACAGTCATAGGTGCAGGAAGTAAGTTAGACAATCAGGTGCATATTGGGCACGACACAATTATTGGCAAAAATTGTCTGTTTGCAGCGCAGGTCGGTGTAGCCGGATGTGTGGTAATTGAAGACAATGTAACGCTATGGGGACAGGTTGGTGTTCCGGCTAACAGAAAAATCGGTGAGGGTGTTGTTGTACTGGGCCAATCAGGTGTTCTGAAAGACTTAGAATGTGGCAAAACCTATTTTGGCAGTCCCGCTGAAGAGGCAAGGATCAAATACAGGGAGCTGGCATTACTAAAAAAACTGCCTGTAATAATTGAAAACTTATAAATGGCACAAGCAAAAGTCAATAAACTACATCAAAAGCTACAGCTTAAAGAGTTTAAGCTTACCTCGTTGCTTGAGATAACAAAGGCCATCAATGAAAATTATTCAATTGACCGAATCCTGAATATATACGAATACATTCTTCGAGAGCAGCTAGGGATTACCAAGCTGATGTTGTATAGCAAGCAAGAAGAATGGGTTTGCTTATTGAAATATGGCGTGCGGGGAGAAGCAAGAAAAGTGGATGTAATATCTGACCTCACGCACATCAAGGAGATCACAGTTATTGAATCTTCATCAGTATCCTCATTGAACTCTTTTGACGTAGTAATTCCCGTGTTTCATAAAGACAGGCCCCTCGCCTACCTTCTTATTGGTGACCTTAATGAGGATGAGATCAGGATCAGCCCGACAATAAAACACATGCCATTTATCCAGACGCTTACTAACATAATCATAGTCGCCATCGAAAATAAAAGGTTGGCAAAAGTTAGTCTGGAACAAGAGGTTGCTAAAAAAGAGCTTGAGCTTGCCAGTCAGATGCAGGCCTTGCTTTTCCCACAGGATCTCCCGTCTAATAACAGATTGGATGTTGCTGCCAAATATGAAACAAAACAGATGGTAGGGGGCGACTACTACGATTTCTTTAAATTGAATAACGAAGAATACTGTTTGTGCATTGCTGATGTTTCAGGAAAAGGGGTTTCAGCAGCTCTCATAATGAGTAATTTCCAGGCGCACCTAAGAGCACATATCAAACACCACCACAAGCTAACGATAGACGATATGATTCACCAGCTAAACGCTGATGTAATGAACGCTGCGGATGGTGAGAAGTTCATCACATTTTTCTTTGCTTATTACAATTGCACAACTAAAACACTGAAATACTGTAACGCCGGTCATAACCATCCTATTTTTACTGATGGTAAAAAATCAATTCTGTTGGATCAGGGCTGTATTGGTTTAGGTATGTTGGATGAAATTCCTTCTATCAATATTGAATCACTCCCTGTCGCGTCACAAATGACTCTTTTTTGTTATACCGACGGACTGGTTGAACTGGAGGATGAGCAGGACGAAGCATTCGAGACAGAGCGTTTAATAGACATTATTCACGACAATTACGATTTGAGCATGGCTGATCTTGCTGAGACCATTTTTGAAGAACTGGATAAGTTCAAGGGTGATCGTGATTTTATGGATGACACAGCTATTTTAGGCTGCCGATTTTTCTAATTCCCCTTTTTTTAATCGTAGCTCTGTAGCCACAATGATTGCAGCAAATCCCCAAACAGGGATCGATGCCTTGTCGGTATCCAGGTAATTGTTCAAAATACCATGTGTGAAATAGGTGAAAAGTCCCAGTATACAGGTCAATATGACAAATTTTAACCACGGATCTTCCAGGTTGTAATACAACCTTATTCCTGTGTAAAATATGACTACGACTATTATGATGAACGACAGCATTCCGATAAACCCACTTTCAGCCAACGGTCCAAGATATTCGCTATGTGCGTTGCCCCCATCTCCAAAATTCGTACTTATTATGGTTAAATCTTCATGGTGCTGAAAAGGCGCATATTGGAAAGCATAGGTGCCCGGGCCAAAGCCAAAGACAGGACGCTCTTTGAACATTTCCAATGCACAAGCCCATCGATTCAATCGTTCTAAGTTCGACGCATCACTGGATACGTTTGACATTGACTGTATTCGCTCGCTGAATTCCTCCGTCGCATGCTCGTTTTTGTTCTTAGTTAAGTCCATCCAAATTGCATCTTTATTCACAACCATCAATGCAGCAATACACAAGCAGACTGTAAGAACATATTTAAATTTAATTCTATATCTGATCAGCAAGTACAATACTAGTGCACCAACAAGGCTTAAATAGGCCGCACGTGTGTAAGAAAAATAGATCCCGAACAAAAAAACAAGGACCAGAAATCCAAGTAAAAATTTCTGAGCTCCGTCTTTGGTTATAATGAAAAACCCAATCAAAACAGGCAACATAAGGGCCAATACTGCTCCATATGAGGTATGATCCTTAAAAAATGGGGTCATTACCCAATGGCCTTGATCCTCTCCGAAATTAGTTAAGCTATGTCTTATCATCGTATACACCACTACTATTGACAATGAAAAAAAGTACAGCCGCAAGAACCTTTTGATCTTATTTGTTGACTTAAAATAAGTTGCTCCAAAATAAAACACCGGCACAACGAACCAAAGTTTAGACAAAAAGAACTTAAAAGAAACCGCAATATCAGAGCTCATTAAACATGTAACGAATGTCCAGCCCAGATAAAACAGAATAGCAAGACTAAGAGGATGCGACAATACTGCTTTGTCCAGTCGCCTTTTCACCAAAGAGCGTACAATTACCAGAAAAGTTATTCCTAAAAGAAGTGGCTCCGTAGGCATATAGAAACCTATACCGCCGAAATCACCCAAATCTTCAAAATTTAAGGATAGTGGCGTGAATAAAACAACGAATTCAAATAAATAATCGAGGTGAAAAAATGCAAAATACACAATTGCCAATGCGATTGGTATGCCAAGTATCAACGGGTAATCATAAAATAGAGCTGTCGATACTGACGCAAACGTCACTACCAATCCGTAAAACAAAACAAATTGATACTTGCCGGTAAGCATTATTTCTGTTTAATCATCTTCACCTTCTCGAAGAGAAGTATCAGAATTAATCCCAGCAACGTGGAAACGAAAGTTGAAACTGAAACAATGATCCAACGAACAGGCCTAGCTTTTCGATCTGACATATACGCTTCTTCAACGACAAACTTATGGGTGTAATTCAAATTTGCATTGGCTTCAGCCTGTTCAAAAGCCGCTTCTATTTCAGCCAATCTTTCGTGTTTCAACTTTAATTCATGGCTAAATGAAGCTAATGAGCTACCATATTTATCGTTCATGGCTATCTTCTTCCTTATCTCTGCCTTAGTAACCGCATCTGTTGCATTAGCAAGAGCTTCCATCAAAGAGGCCTGGGTTTGGTTGCCTCCGACACCAAACTCATTCAATATCTTGAGTGTATCCACTATTACTTCCAATTCGTTTTCGACAGCCTCTTTTTTCCTTCTGGTAATATCAAGTTCATAGCCGGCCCTCTCCCTGATCATCCTATTTTTTACCGTATCGAGTAGCATCGACAGATCGTTGGCCATATGCATCGCCCTTTCAGGGTCCACGTCGTAAACCTTAATTATAACTGATCCGTATCGGGTGCGTTCAGCTGAGACATGATTATTGTATTTTTCATGCAGGTCGTTCATTCTTGTTGGAGAATTCGGATTGATCTCGTAAACCGAGTCTAATTGGTACTTGTTGATCACCCTGTTCCGTATCTCAGCAGAACCTAATATTTGTATCACCTGTTCTGCCTCTTCTTCTTCACCAAATTGGGTAGCAGATTGATTCTGGTTCGCATGCTGACTAAAAGTAACCGTATTTGATTTTGCAGGATATATCGTAACACTCGATAAATATTCTTCCTTCATTGTCAAGGATACTACACTTGAAACAATGGCCGATAGCACAAATACAAAGATCAAGTGAACCTTCCATTTCCAGATCACTTCCATTAGATCAAAAGAATAGAAATCTTGTGGATTCGAATTTGACATAATATTTCTAAAATTAACCTGGCAAATGTAAGAAAATGCTATAACAGTATTTTCTATCTTTTATTATTCTTGTCTTTAACAATGTCAAATATTTTAATCGGATTCAACAATCCTGTCAAAAAACAACCTATTGTAAGAGCAAGTAGCATTAACAAAAATTCATGGCTCCATTTCCAACTCACTTTATTCTCAAAGAATAGTCCCATACCAAACGCAAGTAAGGTCAACACTACCATTTTTAAGATCAGCGTCACATTTACGTTGAATTTGAAGTGGTTTCTAGTGATTATTATTTGAGCCAGCCCGGCCATTCCTTGCGTTGACAAGCTGGCAATAGCGGCACCAAATGCTCCATAGTCAGGAATCAAAAGGAAATTCAATATTACATTCAAGGTCAAACCAATTGCTGATGTGATATTTAACTCTTTTAGCTTTCCTCCAGCTGTTAAAAGCGTACTAAAAAGAAAGGTCGTACTTATAGCAAAGAAGCTAAGCATGAGCATTCCAAATGAATCGTCAGCCACCAAAGACGTGCCATCGTATCTGAAATCCATGATATGAGCTCTATAGAAAAATGCCGGGACACCAATGATCAACCCTCCTGAGAATAGCATTTTAACAGCCAGCATGAATATTTTCAGAACATCTTCTTTTTCTTTTAGTAACCTTGAAAATATTGGCAATAACAAACCTGCGAACATAAAAATCACCATGTTCAGTGCCTCAAAAAGCCTGAACCCTTGAGCATATTTTCCCGCTTGCTCACCTTGATCATCAATCATTTTTTCAAGCATTACACTATCCGATCTATTGTAAAAAGTCATTAGTACAATGAGTAAAGCAAAAGGGAGGCTCTTCTTCAAAATTACCAGAGCAAAAGGAATGTTGAGTGTTAGCTTTAAGCTCTTAACGTTAGGAAGGATCAAAAAGAATGCAACCAATGCGCTAAACCCATAACATATACTTTGAGCATAAACAAACCATTCTATTTGAAAGGGTTGATCAGTAACCCCTCCCCATAGCAATACTGAACAAGTGGCTATTAGCAAAACTCTGTCCAGCACAGAAATAAAACTGTCTTTGGCGAACTGAAGCATCCCATTCAGAACAGACCTGAAATACAGAATAAAAGCAATGATCACTTGGTTAAGGATCAACCAGGGCACCACACCTGCCATATCGTAGCCCAGGCTGTATGCACCCAGAAAACAAACAGCTGCATATGGGATAATCAAGATCAACCTCAACGTGAAAATTCCCGAAAACTGCTTTTTTACAAGCTGCGTGTGTCTGGCTATATTTCGGGTATTGAAATTGATGATCCCCAGATCAAGAATAATATTAAACAGTATCGTAAATGCCAGAATTGCAAAGTATTGGCCATATTCACTTTCACCAACGCGATCAAGTATTTCGGCGTCAATACCTACAATGTAAAATGGTTTTACCAAGAGATTCAGTACAAGTAGGAGGATAAGATTCAGGATGAATTTCCGTTGCATGGTATAGGTAAACCCTTTTGCAGGCTAAAATATTATAAATTCGCCACTTAGGATAAGGATGTTAAGAATAGGTGTAAATACCAGATTGTTAATCAAGGATCAATTGGATGGGATCGGGTGGTATCAATACGAGATCCTAAAGCGCATTACCAAAGCCAATCCTTCTCATCAGTTTATTTTCTTTTTTGACAGGAAATACGATCCGTCATTCGTTTTCGAGAAGAACGTCATACCCATAGTGCTAGCTCCGCAGGCCAGGCATCCGATATTGTTCAAACTCTGGTTCAATCATTCGATCCGAAAGGCCTTAATAAAGTATAAAATTGATGTGTTCTTTTCACCCGACGGCTACATTTGTTTAAAAACTAATGTGCCACAAATTGGCACTTTTCATGATCTGAACTTTGAGCATTTTCCCAAGGACCTGCGCCCTGCTCATTCTCGCTATTACAGAAGTCAATTTCCGATTTTTGCAAAAAAAGCGCACCATCTGATCACAGTTTCTGAGTTTTCAAAAAATGACATTATAGAACGATATGGTGTTGTGCAAGAAAAAATCACGGTTATTCACAATGGCGTAAACAATAGTTATGGTCCTATTCCCGACTCTATTCAGAATAGCTGCAGGAACAAATATTCCGAAGGGGAACCATTTTTCTTGTATGTCGGCTCCCTTCATTCAAGAAAGAACATCGTTCGGCTGATCGAGGCGTTTATGATCTTCAAAAATGCGTCTCGTTCAAACACCAAGCTTATTTTAGCCGGCAACAAATATAACTGGACACCTGCAATGGAAGACGCTCTGAATTCTTCAGGTTATAAAGATGACATCATCTTGACAGGCAGGATATACCAAACTGAGCTGACAAAGTTAATGGGAAGTGCATTGGCGCTCACATATGTATCCTATTTTGAAGGGTTCGGCATGCCAGTTCTAGAAGCAATGCGGTCAGGAACACCGGTAATTACATCCGACTGTACCTCTATTCCCGAAGTGGCTGGTGAAGCAGCACTGATGGTCGACCCTTTTCAAGTAGAAGACATTGCTGCTGCCATGGCAAAAGTAGAAGCAGGTCAAGAGCTACGACTTGAGCTAATAGAGAAAGGCAAAAAGCAAGTTGCTTTATTCAATTGGGACAAGTGTGCTGAGGAAACTTGGAAGGTAATTGAAAATACACATAAAAATGCTTCTCTCTAACCTTGAACCCGGAAGAATAGAAGCAGGTTGCGACGAAGCAGGAAGAGGCTGTCTTGCCGGCCCGGTTGTTGCCTCCGCAGTTATTTTGCCGGAAGATTTCAACCACCCTTTATTGAACGATTCCAAAAAATTATCTGAGAACCAACGTTCAACACTTCGTCCGATAATTGTCGACAGGGCAATTGCATGGGCTGTCCGGTTTGTTGACCACAAAAAGATCGACGAGATCAACATTCTTAATGCTTCGTTTTTAGCCATGCATCTTGCCGTGGACGAGCTAAAAATACGCCCGGAAATCCTACTGATCGATGGCAAT
>JAAZYJ010000013.1 GCA_014239715.1 Flavobacteriales bacterium | reverse complement strand
TCATAGCCTGTAATACAAGATCTGCCCCTACCTGTGGGCTTGACATTACAGTATTCATAAAATCCGTACAGGGAATAGAATACGCCAGTCCGATAACACCTGCCGTTAAAGGACAGGAAAAAGAGGTCCCTGTAGTTGTTGTCGTAGAATTAGTCCCTGATGTTGTAACCACATTAATACCGGGGGCACCAAATTCAATGGTCGTTGCTCCATAACCTCCGGCCATGTCGTCGTTGTGATCTGTACGACCCACTCCAATCATGTATGGGCTGGTGCATCCGGTGGGCATATCTCCCACAGCATCCACATCCAGATTCTGATTGGTAGTTGCTCCTACATTTAATATTCCTGCTTCACCCAGAGTCGTATAAAAGCTACACCATACCGGATGATTGTTTGGATCTTCAGCGTCTATTCCCCACGACGAACTTGTGGCGACAACAAAAGCACCCTGTGTTCCTCCAGAAGTGTTCCAGATGGTGCGCATGTCCAGCGGATACTGATAGGCCGCGATAGCATTTGCATCGGTATTGATGTTGTAATCTCCGATGACCATCAGCTTTACATCCCAGTTGGCACCGGCCACATTAAGTCCGTTGTTTCCTACTGCACCCATCATTCCCAGGCAATTTGTGCCGTGTCCACCTGTGCCGTAATTGTCGTTGTTTTGCACAGGATTCCAGCCGTTGTAGTCATCCACATAACCGTTCCCGTCATCATCAATTCCGTTGTTTTCAATTTCATTGACATTAAACCAGCGATTTCCCGTAAGGTCCTGGTGGTCCAGATTTCCGCTTTCTATTAATGCAATTACAATGTCGTGTCCTGAGGCCGTTGTTCCTCCTGTCGTAATATCCCAAGCAAGATCAGAATCTATATCGGCATCCGTAGTTCCACCGGTTTGTCCCGTATTATTATGGTGCCACTGACTTGAAAAAGTGGCGTCATTGGGAATGGTAGAGCGTAGCTTTAAGTAATAGTTGTTTTGAGCCAATTCAATGTCGGGTTGAGCATATAGCCAATTTAAAATAGACTCGTGTGAGATCACATCGTAATCAAAATTCAACTGCCATATATGCGCAGTGTGAGATAGCTCTTTAAAAATGGAAAGCTTGCTTTGAGCAGGGGCGCGATTTACGATTTCACGGATTTTTCCCTGGTCCGTTAATTGAACAATTAGATCTCCATAAATAAATGCGTTTTTTTGAGATTCAGTGTTGTTTTTTTGTGAAAAAACAAGGCTGGTGAAGGAGATGAATACAATAAATAAAATGTGTTGTAAAGATTTCATAGTTAGCGTTTAATTTAATTTGCCTAAAAATACCAAATCTTTAATGAATAAACCAAACTCCTTAACACAATATCATCGATTGAATCGGGGATTCCCAAAAGCGTAATTAAACCGTAAGAAAAAGGGGGTGAAGAGCAAAAAATCGAGCTATATGCTAATCTTCATAGGTATAGAGAAGGTATTCTTTACTTCCCTTATAGCTGAGCTTAATCTGACTGCCAGCTTCCTGTTTGTAGGCCAAAGCGGAAAGGTCGACAACAAGCTCTTTTTCTATATATTCTCTGCAGGTGTCATCTGTATCGTGTAGCAGGTTTACATTTCTAATTGGGGGTAGTGATTTTGCGATCATGTTAGAACCCACAAATGTAAAGGCATGTTCTGCACACCCTCCAGAATAGCTAATTGTAAGAAAGAGAAGATTCCCTTCAATTTTTGATTTCAGCACCTGAACAGGTTTGGACTCGGCCCCTGTATCGCCAATTACTGCTACCAGCTCAATTACTGATTCGGGCCCTTCCATAGATACGGTTTCATTCGCTATACTGCTGCTGCTGTCGTCTGCATTCGAAGTACTGTGCTGTTTTGTTTTACATCCCAGCAGTGAACAAATTCCAAGAAAAATAAATAGGTTTTTCATCTTTTATTTTTATTACCTGTTCAAATATAATACCAAAATCACACAAAAGATTCTGAAGACACGATAATCGAAATACTGAGAAGGTATATTTATTAATCCGTGTTTTACTATTTTTACAAAATGAAAGTTTTATTTGTTTTAGTGTTGGTATGCATTACTTCTTCGATATTCGCTCAATCCAAAAAAGATCAGATTGCAGCATTAACTCTTCAACTTGACAGTCTGAGCCGGGAATATGTGAAAGACACGGCCCAGCTAAACCATACGGTGGAATCCTTAGAAAGGAAAAATTCTGTTCTTTCCGG
>JAAZYJ010000014.1 GCA_014239715.1 Flavobacteriales bacterium | reverse complement strand
TCAATACCGCCAATGAATCGTAAAAGTCTAACAGGTCTGTCTTGTTTATGCTCGAAGCGTAGAGAACCTCTTTTTCCGGAACATAAACTACCTTCACATTGGTTCCTTTGACATTTGGTAATTCCGGAGGGCCTGGTCCTCCTTTGTTTACATACACTTCAGCTATTGCGCTCAGTGATTTTGGAAGAAAAGTAATTTCAGAAGATTCAGCATGCGAAGTTAAGTAATCAATTTCACCACTACCCTGGAGTCCTTTATTGCTCAGTTTAATATCATTTTCATAATTGGCCTTACCCAGGTATAAAGGAAGGCCTTCTTCCGGAGCGGCCTTTGTAAACCCCAAAGAATAATCGTCCTGAACTGTAAGAGACTCCTGAATATCCGGAAAAATCGAAGCCGAAACCAGCTTCCCGTCAAAGTGCATACCTCTGGTTGCAAAATTATCGAGGCTATCCATGACGAAAGGCTCCACCTCAAAATAAAATTTCTCTCTATCGTACTGTCCCTCATGAATGTTCTTATTATCATAGAAAACATAGGTCTTTTTTACACAGTTCATTATCGGGTACTCGCGCTTACTTGTATCCCTGCCGGATTTATTTTTTACATGATCAATATCAATATACCCTCTTGCCCCAATTAGCTGACTTTGCAGCCTTCTTACCGGGTCTCCAGTGGTATGTTTTTCCTTTCTTTTGACAAAAAATCGGATCCAGTTCGTTTCGATCAAATTCAACCTGAATTTGTCATAGTCAAATGAAAACTCGTCACCATATACCTCTGTTCTACCTGCGAGAATAACACCTTTGAACGTAAAGCTCCTGTTCTCCTTGAGTATGATCTTTCCTTCATCAGGGAACACCTTAGTTCCTTGTGCCCTGCTCAGTGTTATGTTTCGAATTCCTTCTAAGAACAGGTCATAATTTAGCAAGCTCAATGAACCGTTATACTTGATTCCTTTTTCAGGTTGTGAAACAAACTGAATAACATCAAAATCCATCCTACCTGATCTTGCGCCAATCCATCTGTACATCCTCGATTTGACAGAAACTGTTTCTTTTGCCGAATTAAATACAAGAAGTCCAAGATTATTCAACTGATATAAGAGCGGTTTCAGTTCAGACATGGTTTTGCCCATATGGGTCGCCAGATCAATCGCTAAAAAGTTTCTAGACCCGTTCTTTTTCACAAAAGCCTTGATCTTTAATAAAGGGTTCGTACCCATACCTGTCAACTTATCGTACCGATCTTGAGTGAAATAATTTTGGGATTCGAAATAGGCTTTGTTATCCGTACTTCCCATCAACTGTCCAAAGTCCATATTATCATCGCCGATCCGCCAAGTAAGTGCTTAGAACTCCATATCAATATTGTGAAACGAGTTAAAGTAGGGGCTTCTCCCTGTCCCTTGTCCTCCCCGAATAAGTGTTAATTTCCTTTTCTCTATTCCTTCATGAACATATTTCAATTCAATTCCCGGGTGATAAATTGAATCCTCACCCAGTTGAATTTTCACTTCGGCTTTTTCAGAAGCAATACTTGTAGCATTTATCGTATAAATAATGGACTCTGATGTAATTAACGGCTTTCCTTCATATTTAAAGGTGACCTTAGCTAAATCATCAAAAGTTCCTTTTCCAATTAGCTTTCCACCTTCCATGGTAAAACCACCATCATAGTCAATATCCTGAAAGATGTTTTTGATAATAAGTCGTTTGTCGTACGATTCAAATCGCGGAAACACAACTTTATCCGGCCCTCTATTGGTAAGGACCTTTTCAGCTAGAACTCCTAAAATAGGTTGTTCAAAGTAGTTGTTGTAAAACAGCACAGAATCAGCATTATAACCAGAGCTTTTCAATCCAATTTTGTAGTTTTTCAGTTCCGCATAGGTTTCTTTTGGGTCTAATGCCGCCCTTTGCCAAGTGACCTTACCTCCTTTACCGATCCAAATGTTCTTAAGAGGGTCAAAAGTTCCGGATGTTTGATAGATCACTCCACTATCTCCTTTGGACATGCATTTAAGATCAATTTTCTCGAAGACAACAAGCGGTGTTTTGTTCTTGAATTTGAAATTGAATTTTGGAGCACTCGCTTGCCATACCGTTGAAGACGACTTAAAAATAATGTTCTCTTTAAACAGATTGGAGCTCATCTTCAGGTAATCCGAAAACTTTTTCTTATTTCCCCTGGCAAGCTGGTCAATTGACAGGTGCCATTCTTCAAACGCACCTACCGGCTGTTCCTTTTGAACAAAATTGGACAAGGACGTCAAGTAAGCTTTATAATCCGGATATGGTTTAAGTTTCTGTTGTAATATTCTATTCGCAGTTTTATAAACTATCATTCTCTGATCATCGCTAAATTCATCTCCATACCATTGGATTTCAAACTCATCCATAAACTTCTTTGCGTCACTTTTATCGACTGTTGCCAACCAATCTTTAGACTGCTCAAAGAACTTTTCCGGATCCGTAGAGAATGATGAAAACTGGGCATAGCCCATATTACAGAATAGTCCAAAAAGTCCGATAATCATGTATCTGAATCTCATTCGCTCATTTTTTAAATGAAAGAAGTGCCCAACCTTCTCTTTCTTTCTTTTCCTCAAAAACCAATCCTAACTTTATTGCCTGATGACTCAAGATGTCAATATCAGTAGTGTAAAAACCGCTTAAATACAACCTACCACCTTGCTTCAATGCCCGAACATACGCGTCCATGTCATCAACCAATACATTTCTGTTGATGTTGGCTAAAATAACATGAAAAGATTCATTCTCTATTTGCTCTACTCCGCCTTTATAAACAATAATGTCCTCCGTGTCGTTCAGTTTCACATTCTCCAGCGCATTCTCATATGCAAAATCCTCGATGTCGATCCCCCAAACCCGTTGAGCTCCGCGTTTCTTTGCTATTATTGCAAGAATAGCCGTACCACAGCCCATATCCAGCACGTCTTTACCCTCTAATGAAAGCTGAAAAAGCTGATCAACCATCAGGTAGGTGGTTGGGTGATGGCCTGTACCGAAAGACATCTTTGGTGCAATAATTACATCCATAATCTTACCTTCAGCAGGAGCATGAAACGGGGCTCTTATCAAGCAATGTTCTCCAAACAAGATAGGATTAAATTCCTCCTCCCACTTTTTATTCCAATTGATCTGCTCTATCTCTCGCACTCGATAAGTAAAATTTAACCCCCCCATTTTCCAAGTATGCAGATCTTGAAATGCGTCCTCATCAAAATCTACCTTTGGTATATAGGCCTTGATGCCTTTAGCTGTATTTACAAAGCTCTCATACTCCAATTCAGCAAGCTCATAAATGAGTACTTCCCTTGCTGGAAGTAGCGGCTCTAAGCTGAACTCTACTTCTATGTAATTCATTCTTGGAAAGATTGGGCAATCTGCATAAAACTAGATGGGTCCATAGACGCTCCTCCTATCAATCCCCCGTCAACGTCTTCACATTGAAACAGTTCCTTAGCATTTGATGGATTGCAACTTCCTCCATAAAGAACGCACATCTTTTCCGCAATTTCACGGCCATAATTGGTTTCAACCACTGAACGGATGAAGGAGTGCATTTCCTGTGCCTGTGCCGCGGTTGCAGTAAGGCCAGTTCCTATTGCCCAAACCGGTTCATATGCAATAATAACTTTTCCGAAAGAAGAGCTATCCAGAGCAAAAAGTTCCGCTGTAAGTTGATTCTTCACTGTTTCAAAGTGAGCACCTGTCTGTCTTTCGGATTCCGTTTCACCGCAGCAATATATTGGAGAAAGACCATTTTCCAGAAGAGCATTTACTTTTGCTTTCAAAAACGAGCTGCTTTCTTCAAAATATTTACGACGTTCACTGTGTCCTACTATACAATATTGTGCACCTACATCGGTTAGCATTGTAGCCGAAACCTCCCCCGTAAATGCTCCTTGCTGTTCAGAATGACAGTTCTGCCCGCTAAGTTCAGCATGCCCTTTAACTTCAAAAAGTTTTTGCAAATACAGACTTGGAGGAGCCACAATGGCATCTACATCTTTTGGCCATGGTAGGTGTCTTAACTGCTGAAAAAAAACAATTCCATCTTCAGTTGACATATTCATCTTCCAGTTGGCCGCAACAATTTTTCGTCTCATTTTATCTTATTCTAACTCGTGGATCCAAAAATCCGTAGAGTACATCCACAATAATATTAATAAGCACAAAGAATACAGCAATTACCAATGTTATGCCCATAGCCACTGGTAGGTCTTCACCCAGAACCGAATTAACAAGCTGATTTCCTATTCCATCCCAATCAAAAACTCTTTCCACAAATACTGCTCCAGCCAGCAAGGAAGCAAACCATCCGGATACTGCGGTCACCACAGGATTAAGTGCATTTTTCAATGTATGTTTAAAAATTACCCTAAAGGAAGAAACACCTTTGGCTTTTGCTGTTCTGACATAATCTTGAGATATCACATCAAGCATTGAGCTTCTCGTCAATTGCATTACGATGGCCAGCGGACGAATTCCTAATGTGATGGCAGGAAGTATCAGGCGGTCCCAATGGTATCTGTATTCTCTTGTCCATTCATCACGTTCAGCCAGCACTCCAGTCCCTTCCAAACCAGTTCCGGGAAGATCAGTGTAAACAGAAATTCCAGGGATAATATCTGAACCTGCAAAACTGTTGACAATTATTCCTATCAACCATAATACCATCCCCAACAGAAACCACTTGACCACCATTTCAAAAAGGTATCCCCAAAGAATCTTTTTATGCGAGCCAATACTTGACCTTTTCTTCTTCTGAAGGAAAATTCCGAAAACCAACCCAATCAACAGAAAGAAAAAGGGCAGCATGGGCAAACTCGTCGCTTCTGTCCACAAACTCCCACCAATCCAGGCAATTATAATACCAGACAGGTATGAAGGTGCGGACATACCCAATACTGCAAAGACCAAAGAGCTGTTATCAAAAAAAGAGCCTCTGTTAAGGGCTGCAAAAACACCTAGGAGTATGCCAACTATTGTAGCTATTATAATGGATGCAACGGCTAAAATTGCTGTATCAGGAAGCGTACTTTTTATAATAT
>JAAZYJ010000285.1 GCA_014239715.1 Flavobacteriales bacterium | reverse complement strand
ATTACCTGATCAATGAGCTCCTCTACAGATAAATTCCTGACAGCCATCCTTTTGATGATCTTATCTCTGTTCTCCCTAATGAAACCTAGCTCTAGCATGATGTTATTTTGAATGTCTTTCTACTCTGTGGACAGGCAAAAATAAAAAACTCCCACTGGAATCAGTGAGAGTTTTCAATCTAAAGTGTATTAATTGTTTCTTATGCTTCGAAGGGTACTACCGAAACATATGATTTATTGTCTTTTTTCTTTCTGAATTCAACTGTTCCGCTTACAAGCGCAAACAAGGTATGATCTTTACCCAAACCAACATTTTCTCCTGGTTTGTGTTTTGTTCCCCTTTGCCTAACGATAATGTTGCCAGCAACACATCCCTGGCCTCCGAATATCTTTACGCCAAGACGTTTCGATTCTGATTCTCTACCGTTCTTTGAACTCCCGACTCCTTTTTTATGTGCCATGATCTTAAGGTATTAGTGTGTTGGTAAATTATTTGCTGAGCGCTTCGATCAGGTCCGCTTTCTTCATTGAAGAAATTCCGGTGATCCCAGCTGCTTTAGCCATTTCTTTTAATTCTGCCACTGTGTTTCCACTTAGGTCTTTCCCTTCTGCTTTCGTCTCCGCCTTTTCAGTTTTAACTTCCGCTGTCGTAGCTTCCGATTTTACTTCAGGTTTTGGATCAGCAGTCTTTGCCGCAGCCTTTTTAGCTCCCTTCGCAACGATTGCATTAATCTCTATTTGCGTAAGAAACTGTCTATGACCGTTTTTCTTTTGGTAGCCTTTTCTTCTTTTCTTTTTGAAGACTATTACTTTGTCTCCTTTCAGGTGCTGAAGGATCTTTGCAGTAACCTTTGCACCATCTATAGCCGGGGCGCCAACATTAACGTTACCATTGTCGTCGATAAGAAGGACATCGTGAAAATCCACTTTGTCTCCTTCTTTACCTTCTAAACGATGGACGTACAACTGCTGGTCTTTTTCTACCTTAAACTGTTGCCCTGCTATCTCAACGATTGCGTACATCTCTTAATTGGTTTTAAATTAATTTTCCCTAAAATCGGGCTGCAAATGTACATAAATACCTAACAAATACAAACGAAATAAGAATGTTAATTATTGATAAAACTTCCATTATTTATGACGAACGGTATTGAATAGCACTAATTTATTGGATATATTAGCACACTTTCCAACAAACGGTGAGGAAACTATGAAAAATTTACTTGTTAATCTGGTTGCGGTATCATCACTAATCCTGGTACTTGGCTGTAGTGGAGATCAGACGTCGATTGAAGACGCAGTGAACGTAGAAAGCAGTTCATATCTCGCTAACACAATTGCTAATATTGAAATTGAAGGAATGGCATGCGAAGTCATGTGTGGAGGCAAGATTAAGGAGGGTTTATCCGGTATTGCAGGAATCATATCCTGTGATCTTGATTTTGATAATAAGCTGGCAACTGTAAAGTTTGACAACAAGACCACATCAAAAGATGAAATGATTAATGTGATCCATGAGTTAAACAGCGGTCAATTCAAAGTGGTCTCTTCGAATGAAAAGAGTCTGGACTCAAGCAGCGAAGATGTGCTGAATCCAAACAGTTCGGAACAATCTGTTGAGGTTATTTCCACGGCCGATTTTCATTTCCCGAATATTATTGATGCGCTCATTGAGATGCTCTGATCTCGTCACTGATTCAATTTGATCGGGCCTTTTCTTATTTTGGAAAGGCCTTTTTTGTTACTTAAAATCTATATCTTGAAAAGATACTTCAGTATATGAATAAGGAAGAGCTATTGAACACGCTGATATCCAGTTGTGACGAACTGGAGAAACAAACCGGCCACCAACGATCACTTGTTTTGAAAAATATAGCCGCAGGCCTTTCCAGCTCTAAAAAAGAAATAGCAGCACTCATCTCAAAAGAAGCAAAAAAGCCAATTAAATATGCTCTTCAGGAGGTAGCACGAAGCATTCATGTATTTGAAATTGCTGCTGAGGAAACAAAACGACAACCACGGGAATATATTGACCTTGACTGGACGTCAGGGCCTGCAAAACAAGGTCTTGTGAAACACTTTCCGATCGGTCCGGTACTTGGAATCACCCCTTTTAATTTTCCATTGAATCTGGTTGCACATAAGGTTGCCCCGGCAATTGCTGCAGGCTGCCCTATTGTAATTAAACCGTCTCCGAAGACTCCATTGGTTGCTCAAAAACTGATTGACATCGTCAAAGGAAGCGGTGCAGTTGCTAACTCCGTGCAATGCATCGAATTGTCCAATGAAGAGGTTCATGAATGGGTGGCGGACGATCGCTTTGCTATGGTCTCATTTACCGGTTCTGCGGAGGTGGGGTGGCATTTAAAATCAATTGCAGGCAAGAAAAAGGTCATGCTTGAGCTCGGCGGAAATGCCGGCACAATAATTACTCCCACTGCCGACCTTGTGCATGCTGCAAAAAGGTGCACAATTGGTGGATATGCATACGCCGGTCAAGTGTGCATACATACACAAAGAATTTATGTTCATGACAGCTGCTTTGACCATTTTGTTGAACAGCTTTCAGCTAACATATCCAATTTGGAAATGGGAGAATTGATGGACCCATCGACGGATTTCGGCGAAATGATCACTGAAGAGGCGGCAGTACGGGTAGAAAAATGGATCGATGAAGCCATGAAACAAGGGGCGAAAATAGTAATCGGAGGCAAACGACAAGGAAACTTGATCGAGCCAACCCTACTAACCAATACAAAAGCAACCATGAATGTGGTTTGTGAAGAGATCTTTGGTCCGGTAGTAATCCTCGAAAGGTACACCCAATTTAGCGAAGCTATTGCTGCTATAAACAACACCAGATATGGTCTGCAAGCCGGAATATTCACCGATTCACATCAAGAGATACAGGATGCTTT
>JAAZYJ010000015.1 GCA_014239715.1 Flavobacteriales bacterium | reverse complement strand
AGGAGAAATTGGGATAGATCACCTTACACTTTATGCCTTCTCTACGGAAAACTGGAACCGTCCTTTAGCTGAAGTAAATGCACTTATGGACCTGTTGGTTTCTACAATAATTAATGAAATTGACTCCCTGAATGACAACAAGGTAAAGTTGACTGCAATCGGGAATATTACAAGCTTACCCGATAAATGCCAGGCGGAATTGCAAAAAGGAATATTGGAAACCGCCAATAACGAAGGCGTCAACTTGAACCTGGCTTTAAGCTACAGCTCACGCTGGGAAATAACACAGGCCATTAGTAGAATTGCCGAAGATGTGGATTTGAAAAACCTGAATCCAAATGAAATAAATGAATCAATTGTCAGTTCTTATCTGTCAACAGCAAATTTACCGGATCCTGAGCTAATGATTCGAACAAGTGGTGAGAATAGGATTAGCAATTTTATGCTTTGGCAGATTGCCTATAGCGAACTTTATTTTACAGACATCCTCTGGCCAGATTTTAGGAAAGAAGATTTTTATACGGCAATTATTGAATACCAAAACCGTGAAAGACGATTCGGAAAAACAAGTGAACAGAAAGAAACGATATAGTCTACTGATCTTCTTGATCTTGATTGTGCAGAATCAATTTTATGCACAACTTTCAGTTGGTGGCTCAACATTCAGCTACAAATCACCTAAGACATACACCATTGCTTCTATCGAGTTCCCGGGGCACGGTGAACACGACCCTGAACTATTAAAAAACCTCACCGACCTGCGTGAAGGAAAAAAAATAAAAGTACCCGGAGATGATATTTCTCTTGCCTTGGAAAAACTCTGGAAACTTAAAGATTATTCTGACATCCAAATAATTGCGGTTAAAACCATTGGTTCCGACATCTGGCTTAGGGTAAGCCTGAAAGAAAAAGAAAGAATGAGTCGCTACAAATTTACGGGGGACCCAGGAAAATCTGAGGTCGACAACATTCGAGAATCGCTAAACCTGAGAGCAGAAATGCGTATTGACAATAACACCATCAATCGCATCAAAAGGATTACGAAAGGCTACTATGTCAATAAAGGGTTTTACAATTGTAAAGTCGAGGTTATCAGAAAAATTGACGAAATACTTTCGGAAAGAGTTCGACTTGAGATCAACGTCGTGAAAGGTCATAAGGTTAAGATCAAGGATATTGAGATCGTCGGTGCGAATGAGGTGCCTACTGCCAAGATTCTACGAAAGATGAAGAAAACTAAAAGAAAAAAATGGTATCGGTTCTATGCTGCTTCTAAGTTTTTACCCAGCGAATACAAAAACGACAAGGAAAGCCTGATCAACTATTACCGGTCGGAGGCGTATAGAGATGCCCAATTAGTTTCAGACAGTATAATTCATAATTCAGACAATACGATCTCCATAAAAATTAAAATTGACGAAGGATCCAGATACTATATCAGAAATATTAGCTGGATTGGAAACAGTAAGTACAGAAGTGGACAGCTTGACACAATTCTTGGCATTAATAAAGGAGACGAATATAGCCAGGGCATACTCGACACACGGTTGTTCATGAATCCTTCAGGGACTGATGTTTCATCCCTATACATGGATGATGGCTACTTATTCTTCAGCGTTAATCCTGTCGAAGTTTTAGTGCAAGAGGATAGTGTTGATCTCGAAATGAGAATATTCGAAGGCAAACAAGCTAGAGTAAACAGAATCACAATAAAAGGAAATGATCGAACTTCCGAACATGTTGTAAGAAGAGAGATAAAAACCAGACCTGGCGATCTATTTAACCGAAATGATGCGATCAGAACACAACAGCTACTTGCGCAGTTGGGGTATTTCAATCCTGAGACTTTGGGTATCGAGCCCACACCGAATCAGGAAGATGGTACCGTAGACATTACCTATACAGTAGAAGAACGTCCATCCGACCAAATTGAACTGTCAGGAGGATGGGGAGCAGGTCGGATAGTCGGCACGTTAGGCGTCTCATTCAATAATTTCTCTATGCGTAAGTTATTTTCCAAGGGGAGCTGGAAACCGCTACCTTCAGGAGACGGTCAACGATTAAGCGTCAGAGCACAATCCAACGGTGTTTTCTTCCAATCTTATAACTTTTCATTTACAGAACCTTGGCTAGGAGGAAAAAGGCCGAACAGCTTTAGTTTTACGGGTTGGCATTCTGTTCAATCTCTCAACGCGCTGCCTAGAGATGATCCGAATAGAGCCTTTATAAAAATGTATGGTGCTTCTACCGGATTAGGTGCCAGAATGAAACGGCCCGATGAGTATTTTAACTTCTACTCGGAAGCATCCTACCAATATTATGTTCTTCAAAATTTCGGAAGTGTATTTACTTTCACAGACGGTTTTGCCAACAACCTGAGTTTACGCTTTTCTTTATCACGTAATTCGATCGACCAACCAATTTACCCAAGATCAGGTTCAAGCATCACTCTTTCTTATAAATTCACGCCGCTTCCATTCTCATTATTTGACGGAATTGATGATTATTCAGACGTCCCTGACCAAGAGAAGTTCAAATGGCTGGAATACAATAAAATAAAGTTCAGCTCATCTTTCTTCACCTCACTTTCCAAGGATAGGAAGCTGGTCCTTAATGCGAAAATGGGCTTTGGGATTTTGCAGGAATGGAACCGAAACCTAGGGCCTTCACCATTTGAACGATTTTACTTAGGTGGCAGTGGGCTAAGTGGATTTAATCTGGATGGAAGAGAGATTATTGCTTTGCGTGGTTACGGAGACAACAATGTTTCTCCTTCACAGGGCGGTCTTCTAATTAGCAAATACACAATGGAGTTAAGGTATCCCGTATCGCTGAATCCCAATGCAACGATTTTCTGTTTGGCTTTTGCTGAGGCAGGCAATACCTGGAACGATTGGAAAAATTACAACCCATTTGAAGTTAAGCGTTCTGCCGGGCTGGGGGTCAGGATCTTTCTGCCAATGTTCGGCCTTATGGGACTTGATTATGGTTGGGGCTTCGACCAGTATGACAAAGGTGCTCAGGGCTATGGCCAGCAGTCTTTAGAAACCATTAGAAAAGGGCAGTTTCACTTTACAATTGGCATGAATCTTGGAGAACTGTAATCAAAGTTATACTTTCGAAGCGAATTTCTTGTAGCAAAGAAAATAAGAATGACAAAACCAGCACTGTTAATATTGATCTCTATAATGGTTGTCGGCTCTTGCTTTGCCCAAAAATACGTGTATGTTGACACGAAATATATTCTAGAGCAGATACCCGAGTTTACTGAAGCCCAAGAGGAGATCAACACCTTTTCAAAAACGTGGCAAGAAGAGATCAGAACTAGGAAAACTACGATTGAAAACAAGTTACAGGCTTTTAAAGCTGAAGAAATTTTACTCCCGGAAGAAACGAAGAAAAATAAACTTGCAGAAATTGATCTTTTGAAAGGGCAAGTGCGTTCACTTCAAAAACAACGTTTTGGTATTAATGGTGATCTATTCCAAAAAAGACAGGAATTGATCCAACCCATTCAAGAAAAAGTGTACAAAGCAATTCGTAAAATTGCAAAAGACAACAACTACTCATTTGTCTTTGACAAAGCTAATTCATCTAACATTCTGTACGCAGAAAGTAAATTTGACATTAGCGATCGTGTTATAAGAAAGATGGGGTATACGTCCAAATAAAATAACTTAGAACTTAAATAAAGCATAATGAAAAAAGGAATTCTACTAATAACTGCAATAATCAGCTTTTCGGTTGGTGTTTCTGCACAAAAATACGGTCATGCGGATGCGCAATCAATGCTTACTGAACTGCCTGATTACAAGCTGGCCGAAGATTCCCTTAAAAGGTTTGCAGCACAGCTGGAAGCGGAAATGGAAAGTCAGATCAAGATTTATCAGCAACGTGTTGCTGATTTCGAAAAAGCAAAAGCTGCAGGACTATTCAGTCCGGAAATTGAGCAATCTCGGATCCAGGAGCTGCAGGAAAAACAACAGCGCATGCAAGACTATCAGGTAAATGCACAAAATCTGATCCAACAGCGAGAAACTGAGTTGTTAGAGCCTATGATAAAAAGAGTTAAAGATGCTATTGAAAAAGTAGCAACGGACAACAAATACACGTACATCTTCGACCCTAACATCTTGCTGTTCAGTGCAGGTGGTGACGATATTGCTCCTCTAGTCAAGAAAGAATTGGGGATACAATAATCCCTCTTCAAGAGTTTACATACAGAGCCTCTCTTGATTCAGTCTTGAGGGGCTTTTTACTGCCATTCTCATATTTGTATACCTTTATTCTGTGCAAGACAACAAAGCTCCAATAGGTGTGTTCGATTCGGGTTATGGCGGCCTGACCGTACTTAAGGAAATTCAAAATGTTCTTCCTGATTACGACTATGTGTATT
>JAAZYJ010000037.1 GCA_014239715.1 Flavobacteriales bacterium | reverse complement strand
GCACATGTCGCTTTTAAGTCCGTTGTTCTCTCCGATTGCAAAGACCTCTTCACCATCCTTAATGATCAGACCATTTTCAGAAGAGGCCATAATCAGACGATCTTCTTTGCCAATTTCAATTGCATTAATTCGATTGTGCAACAATGGAGAAATTTCATCGCAAGATTCGTAACGTGTGCCATCATATTTCCAAAGTCGATTTAACCCGGCTAACCAGGTTATTCCGTTTCGATCTATACAAGCATCATAGATGCGTTCTGTAAATCCTTCTTCAAGTGACATGCGTACCTCTCCGTCTGCTCCAAACCAACGGACACCTGAACGAGAACAACCCAGGAGAGCTCCTCCAACAGAATCTTCGACAAATTTGGTTATTCCCTGGCAAATGAAACCTGTTAGCTGTTTCATTTTCACTTCTGCAAAGGATAGTTGATTTCTCCCGTCATAGGCAACGAAAATGCTATCCTGACCAATCGAATGCAAATCGTTAGTATAAGAGTGGTCTGCGCCAACTCTTATTACTTCGGCATATTCATTTTTAACTGCTTCTATTATCCCATTAGAGGTACCTAGTAATACTTCTCCTTTATTAATTATTTCTATACAGCTTATAGTGGCATTGCGTTGAATTATTTCCGGGGTATAACAAAGTAATTCTTTTGAGAGGATCTGGTGTATTCCGTCATTTAGAGTTGTACACCAAATATTCCCTTCAAGATCCTCCATGACATCCGAAACATTTCTATTGGCCAAGACCAAAAGAGGGATGTTATTCAAACCATATTTGTAGAAATAGACTCCATTCTCTGTTCCAACCCACAACTTCTCTTGCTTGTCTTGGTAGACAGATAAAACACGAGAAGGGAAGCTTATACTGTTGTAGATCTGTTTGTTACGAATAAATACTACATCATTGCTGGCGCAGCCAATAGCATAATGGTTCTCCGACAATTTACAGGGGTAAATTCTTTCAACAGCTTCATCGAGATCTATTTGGCAGGTTAGTTCTCCATCTTCAAAAAAACAGATTCTTCCCGGATCTTCAATGCTTTTTTTCCCGTGTGAAGTCCCATAAATTAACTCGTTGTCATTGTCAAGAACATAGGCAAAAGAAGTGTCATTTTCAAACCGTTCTGGAAACGAAAATTGACCATTTTCCGATATTTGTAATAAGTCCGAACCGTCCTTTTGTTGCCCTGCAACAAGGCCGATAGAAACAACATTTTCAGAATTACAACTATGAGAAACCGGTATTCTACCGTTAAGCTTCGCTTCAATTTTTTCGTTATAAACATAGGAGTAAACAGAGTCTGTACCCCGGGCAAAGTAACAGAGCTTTCCCGAAAACGACCTGAGCCAAAGGCGCTTTTTATAATCTTCATAAAAACCAAAAACGGTATTATCTACCAGGCCATCTTTCGTAGAAAAATTGGTGAACTCCCTACCGTTGTATCTGCTCACTCCTACATCCGTAGCAAACCATATATATCCATAATCATCTTGGAAGACCTGATAAACTTCGTTACTTGGCAAGCCATCTTCTGTGGAAATTTGATGAGTGCTTAAAGTATAAGCAGATGGACCAACCTGAGCTTTTATCAAAGACAAGCTAGCTAAAAACACAGCAAGAAGACACAGTATCGGCTTCAAAGTTTTAATATAAAGATAACAGCCTTCCAATCGAAGCTTTTCATTACAATGTAAACTTAAGACAAAGAGCGGGAAAGTCCAGTTAATTATGCTAGTTCAAATTCTTAGACCATTTGAAGAATTACAGATCATGGCCCTATTTCCACGAGGTTATCCGGGTTATTATCAGTGTACGTATGACGCCCTGAGTAAAACGAGTTTTTATTCGTTTTACTTGTTGTTGGCAGCAGTTATCTGATTATTATTTTCTCTGTTACTAATCTGGTATCATTTAATTCTAAATGTAAAATATACAACCCTGAAGGCACATTACTTAAATCAATTATAGGATGAGTAAAATTTATTTCTTGCCTTCTACCAAAGAGGTCAATTAGTTGGATATTATTTATTGGTACATTATTGTTTTTAAAACTGATTGACAAAAGATTATTAGTGGGATTAGGAAAAACTTCTAATTCATTTTGCAACCAATCATTGTTTATGCCAACGTTTTGTCCGGGTATCGCAATACTAAAAGACATCATACAGTTTTGAAAAAAATTATTTCTATTGTCAACAAGGATATGGCCAACAAGTGTATCACCAGCAACGCTAATATTCAGAAATTCATAGTAAGGATATATGTTTATAGGGCCGAAAAGACCAGTATACCAAAAACTATTATCTACAAACTCAACGCTATCATTTATTGGACATATAACATATGAAGGCGCATAAAGGAAATAATGATTACTCGTAATTTGAAAGTGGATTCGGTCACCCAATGTTGGTGAATTAGTAAAAAAGATAGAATCAATGGATATTGAATCACATAAAGAAAATGTTGAATCACACCAGTCTTGAGCCTTTAATGAATTTAACTGGAGCATCAGAATATAGAATAAGATTAAATTTTTCTTAAGCACTGTTTCATTTTTATTGCTGCTAACTACCTTATAAAAGTATAATTATTCCCTTTATCACCCTCTTACTTGGATGTTATTGCTGCTTTTTGGGCAATATATTTCGAAGCATAACAACGCCACAGAAATGAGGCTCAATGTGCAATAAAAAAACAACAGTTGGACTACGGCAGCAGGCTCAGCTCGCACATGTAAATGAAGGTTTTTCCGAGCTGTCCCCGGATCCAGCTGCGGGAAGGCTTTTCAATGTTGCTGGAATAGTTCATGAGCAGAAAGGTGCCGTCTTTATTTTCGAGCAGTGCAGGAAATGCTGTGTCTCCGGTGCTTTTCAGGTCCCGTATGTGGGTCCAGGACATATCGGCTTTGTTCAGCCTGAAAATGGCGGTGGTCTTTTTGGTAAAAGAATATCGAAGCAAGTTCTTTCGGTGCTTTCCGGGTTTCCGTACGTATCGCCCGTCGCCATCAAGATTCCTGCGCGCAATGAGGTAGATCTGACCGTCTTTTTCGAACAGCAGTGAGCTGTCGTACTTGTGATCCGAATGCTTGGTGGTCCATTTGTGCAGCGCTCCTTTTTTTGCATGGAACGTGTGCGATCCGTCAAACTCACTTCTGGCAACTCCCCAGATGTCGCCATTGGTATCAAAAATGAACTCTCCCTCACCAATACCCAACGGATGTATGATCTGTGGAGCTTTGCTGATGGGGGAAAAATCTTTGCCGTTGCTGCTGGTAAACAGTCGAAGGTCCACAGAGTCTTTGTTGTAGGCATTTTTCCCGTAATAGGCCGACATGTACAGGAGCCCGTTGTGTTCCCTCAGACGCCACGGAATGTATCCGTCCAGTGCGGTTCGATGCGATTCAGTCCACTGCCCATCCAATTCTTTACAGCTCATGTACAGATGTTGCGGTTCGAATTTCCACGGCTTTCTTCCTCCCTCAAAATAATACAGGAAGAGGGTATTGTTGTATACAATGAAACGGGGCTCCCTGATGTCGTTCTTAAGGTAGATCTCCTTTTCGAATTTCCATGTGGCAAGATCTTCTGAGCTGACCACGTACAATTTGGTTTTTGAAGAAGCAAAATGGCTGGGAGCGGTGCGGAAGGCAAGGAAGTAACGATCGTTGTAATGCACCAGATCCAGATTGTTGTTGGCTTTCTGTATGCGAACCTCTTCAGGCAGGCCGTCAGACGGTACTACGCGCTGCCAGGGGGTGTTCTGAATGGTCTGTGCGGTTACCGTCAATTGCAGCAACAAGAATATCAGCAATGAGGAACGGATCATTCGCTAAAGGTAGAAAATAGCCGTCACCCGTTTGTGCCGGATGGGCCTTTACATGCTGTACCTTATCATCGATCAGCTCATTACCTC
>JAAZYJ010000016.1 GCA_014239715.1 Flavobacteriales bacterium | reverse complement strand
GATTATTCGGATTGTTGTTCACATCGAGGACCGGCGCAAAATTCACATGAACTCCTATCCTTTTACAGTGACCCGCTATCTGTTTGCCCATTTGATACACCAATGTGTCTGCCTGCATCGCACCAAGGGTCATCTGCTTTGGAAATTTAAAGGTGGAATCTAATCTCATCCTCAGCCCCCATTCAGCATCCATCCCTATCAATAATGGAATTTTACTTCTGGATTGGTAATGATTGGTCAGGTCGATCTGACGACCGGGACCACCCTGAAAAAATATCAGTCCTCCAATGTGATATTTCTCTATCAGAGCAGTTATGTGCTTCTTATGCGTTTCGTCTCGATTTGAATAGGCCGCCACCATAAAAAGCTGACCGATCTTTTCATCTAAAGACATCTTTTTTACGACACTGTCAGCCCAGGATTTAGCGAGTTCATCATCGGCGCCACCTAGTAAAGGTCCGCCCGCCTGTGCGACAAAAGAACAACACACCATTACAAATACAACAACATACCGCATAAACCTTGTTTACATATTAAAAATACCGTAATCCCCATCTGGAATTCAGAGAATTCTATCATCTTATCCTAAACCGATTGTGAATAGCCCGGTGTTTTTTATTATTCGACAATAACTGTGCCTACAATAATTTCAAAAGCTGTTCAGTTATTTACTTAGATTCTTAAATTTGTATTATGATTCTCAAGGAAGGAACCGGATTATTCAAGGTCAGGAAACCCAAGTCGTTCAATCTGTCTACACGCTATTATGATGTGGATAAGGAACGGTTAATGCGAAGAGTCAATGAAATAGAACAGGAACAAGGAAAGCTTGCTGGAGATCGAGTTCATAGAGAAATGAACTTTCGTGCAAAGACGGATATTAATTGGAAGAAGAGCTATATCGCAAAGGCCAGAATGAAAAGCAACATCAGATTACTTTTAATTTTAGGCATCTTAACTGCGGTATTCGTTTATTTATACAACAATATTGACGCCATATCAGCTACTTTAGAAAATTTAGGCCGGTAACTTATGCCAGATATCATTAAGCTGCTTCCGGACAATGTAGCCAATCAAATTGCTGCGGGCGAGGTTGTTCAGAGACCTGCATCGGTATTAAAGGAGTTATTGGAGAACTCGGTGGATGCGGGTGCGAACAAAATTCAAGTGATCCTTAAGGAGGCAGGTCGATCATTGATCCAAGTGATCGATGACGGTTACGGCATGAGCGATACAGACGCCCGCTTGTGCTTTGAAAAACACGCCACCTCAAAGATCAATTCAATAGATGATCTTTTTTCAATTCAAACAAAAGGATTCCGCGGAGAGGCAATGTCATCCATTGCGGCAGTGGCACAAGTTGAAATAAAAACCTGCAGAGAATCGGACGAGCTGGGCACTCACCTTGTAATTGAAGGATCCGAAGTGAAGTCACAGAATCCAACCTCTGTTCCAACAGGCACCGTTGTGATAGTGAAGAATCTTTTCTTCAATGTCCCCGCAAGGCGAAATTTCTTAAAATCCAATGCGGTCGAGCTAAGACACCTTATTGCAGAATTTTACAGGATTGCACTAACGCACCCCGACATCACTTTTGAAATGCATCATAACAGCAATGAGATCAGCAATTTGGCAAGTGGTTCGTTACGGCAGCGGATCGTGGCTATTATGGGGAAAAATTACAATGAAAAACTAGTGCCGATCGAAGAGGATACATCGATCATTGGTTTAGGCGGTTTTATTG
>JAAZYJ010000017.1 GCA_014239715.1 Flavobacteriales bacterium | reverse complement strand
GTTTGTTTTCAAAATTCCATTTTTAAACCGATGGCGAATTGTCGCCGCTGAATGGGGGGGGGATATTGAAGCTGCCGCAAAGGAATTCAAGCAGGAGCCCTTCAGCTATTGGTTCGCTGTGTTTTGCGCCACTTTTTTAAGCTGGACCTCGCGTTATCTTGTTATTAACGCCATCTTAAACGCATTCTTATATCTTGGGTTTATAGACAATATTAAGGTTCTTGGCAAACAGCTTGTGCTGTGGTTATTTATGCTTATTAGCCCTACCCCGGGGGGGAGCGGTGTTGCTGAATTTGCGTTTGGTGAGCTTTTGTCCACATTCAGCTCATCCGCCGTTCTATTGGCTGCACTTGCTTTATTGTGGCGATTGATCTCGTATTTCCCCTATCTCTTTATTGGCTCCTTATTGTTGCCCTCCTGGATTAAAAGAACACGAGGTTAGTCTCTCATTGTTAGCTTATATAAAACTGTGCAGCAAACAATTCCTAAGACATAAACAATATCAGGAAGCACGATAAATTGAGCCAGCCCGGCACAAAACCCTGCAAAACCCACAACAACAAAAAGAGCCTGTATGTGCCTGCGCCATAGATGGGATAAAGTCATGTTTCTGTATTTTGCAAGCATTACGAATTCCATCTTATATTGTTGATAGCCAACAAAAAGAACAAGGGGAACGAGCAGATAGCCCTGTTTTAGACCAAGCTCTTCGTACTCCCAAAATGCGATAGCCTCTTCTTTGAACTCAATTCCATCGAAAATAAAGTACAGCGCAACATGAATAACTCCAACCGCCACTAACAAGATTATTGCACTCAATGCCCCATACCCAATCCAGCTTTTCTGTTTCCCTTTCTTCCCTATATGTTTTACAATCTTATTGGACTTGGCGTGCATCATCCCCTCATCAACTGCCATATCAATGAAATAGAACAGAATAATAAAATAAAGACTCCAGTCCCAGAGAAAAAAGCCCAAAAGCGGGATTAGCGCCTCGGATGCGAGTTGAATGTATTTTGCTTTCTTGTTCATTAGCGTAGCCGGTCTGCCCTTTCCCGTGAAAGCTCGAATTCAGGATTGTACTTCAATGCTTTTGCATAAGATTGCAGCGCCCTTGTTACATCACTTTGTTGTTCATAACACAGCCCCAAGTTATGCCATGACTCAACATGCCTTGGCTCTGTTTTCAATGCGCTTCGATAAAAGTACATTGCACTATCTATATCCTTTTCGTTAAATTGTTTTATCCCTCCAAGGTGAAATAAGCCCCTGGATATATAAAAATCATTCGTGTCTGTTACCATTTGCCTGTATAGTTCCTTCGCGCTTTCCAGCTGTCCGTAATTTTCTTTCGAATACGCGAGCTGGTATTTAACTTCTAAGATGTTGGGGCGTAGCCCGAGTGCAGTCGTAAAATATTCAATGCAAATCGGGTTATCCTCGGATTGATAAATTTGCCCAAGAATAAAGTATGCTTCAAAAAATTCTGAATCTTGCTGAATTGCCGTTTCATAAGATGATTTTGCCAGTTCCAAATTTCCCAGCTGAAGGTAGGTGCTTCCCTTCAAAACATATGCGTCCCTGTATTTTGGGTCAATTCTCAATGCTTCATTCACGTATTGAAATGTCATTTTAAAATCCTGCTGGAAACCATATGTTGCCGCCAGGCCAACCAAAGCCCTGGTGTTTTTGGGTTGTTTTTTAATTATTAACTTGTAATGACCCTGTGCGATTGCCACATCCTGAACCGTTCTTGTTTCGCTGTTGTTCATTGCTTCTGCATACAAAAGTCGGGCATCAATATTATTGGTGTCCAATCGGAAAGCCCGCGCAGCATCCCCCATTGCACTATCGTATTGATACTTCTCAAGTCTCAATGATCCGCGCTCCAGTAAAAGGTTGATGCTATCGGGATACTCAAGGATAAGACTATCTAAATTTCTGGGACCCTCACTTGGTATTTCAGTTTCGTTCTGCGTACAGGAAAATAGTCCTGAAAAAAATACGATGCCCACAATGGCACTCACTGCTTTTGTTTTCATTGTTACAAATTTATTCGAATTTTCTACATTCCTCTTAACACCATTCCAAACAATTCTTGTTGTACCACTATTTTGACATGTTTTGTCTAAAATTAGTACTTTTGCAGCATGACAAAATACAGCGCCATCTTATTTCTTTTTATCTCTTTGTTCCTAGTTGACAGCCTTCTTGGGCAGGGATGTTCGCAATGCAAGCTGCTCGCCGAACAGGGAAGCGATCTCGGAGAAGCCTCTTTCGGGTCCAACATCAATTATGGGATTCTGTATCTAATGGCCATGCCATACATAATCGGTGTTGCAGTAATTACCTACATCTTCAGAAAAAAACTTTCGATATTCTTTAGGGGATTACTGAAAAAGTAACCTTTAAAATCTTCTCTTTCTTGTTTTAAATAAAGAATGATCAAGATTCGTAAACGAGAGTGAAAATTCAAGAGACCCTCCACTATGCGCGCGCCGTAACTGAGAAATTGTAACGTCATACGAAACACCAAATTGAAATCCGCGCCAATCGATCATAACAGATGGAATTAAGGCATCGTTCCACCGCATATGGCATCCAACACCCACAAAGGCATCTTGCATATTTCCTGTTATTTTCGTTGCGTTTTCAAATCTATATTTTAAGATGGCACCTAACAATGTTTCATAATGACCACCTTGAACGAATTGAACTGCATTGAATTCAATCCCTAAAGATCTGCCAGGTAAATCGGTAGACACTCCAATGTGGGCAACATACTTTCTGTAAAGCCTGTCACCAGAACCGCTTACATATTCCATTTTCGGGTTGTTCAGGTGAAAGCCCGCTACCCCGAATTTAATTTTAAAATCGTTATTTCTCGAAAAGCTGTTTTTTCCTCCATCATACACATAATAAATTCCTGCCGAAACATCTACATATGTGAACGACGTTAGGGAATTGCTCTCACCACTGTACAATAAAGGGTTGAACGTTGTTCCATCCCATTGAGAACGAAATGTAACACTGGATAGGTCTGCTTTTCGCATGCCGAAGCCACCCTGCACTCCCGCAGATAAAATATGCCCACTTCCTCCCATGGGAAGAATTCCACTAAGTGTTAATGAGCCCGCCTGATTTCCAAAATTTGAGTCGCCACCGACATCGTTAAAGAAAAGAAGGCCAAGTCCCAAATGAGCCTTGTCATTCAGTGTTGCCTTTCTAAGGTTTATGTCAGCCGCAAC
>JAAZYJ010000053.1 GCA_014239715.1 Flavobacteriales bacterium | reverse complement strand
ATTGCACAAACGTAACCTCCGGGACCGCCTCCTATTACAATAACATCAAAATTATTATTCATTTATAAATCTAAAAATAACCTTCTTGGCTCTTCAAGATAATCTTTAACACATTTTAAAAATGAAACAGCTTCTTTTCCATCTATTATTCTGTGGTCATAAGATAAGGCGACATACATGATCGGTCGGATCTCAACCTTACCGTTGATCGCAACAGGCCTTTCGACGATGTTATGCATACCAAGAATGGCCGATTGCGGGGGATTAATAATTGGAGTACTCAACATGGATCCGAATACTCCACCGTTGGTGATGGTGAACGTCCCTCCTGTCATGTCTTCAATAGCAATTTGCCCATCTCTGGCTTTGATTGCTAGTCTTTTAATCTCTGCTTCAATTTCCGCCAGCGACATTTGCTCTGCATTTCTCACTACAGGCACCATCAACCCTTTCGGGGAGCTGACTGCAATCCCGATGTCTGCATAGTTATGCGAGATCATCATGTCTCCATCGATCATCGAATTAACCTGAGGAAATAAATTCAATCCTTCTGTAACTGCTTTGGTAAAAAATGACATAAAGCCAAGTCCGGTAGAATGCGTTTCCTTGAACTTTTCTTTGTATTTCTTCCGGATATCCATGATCGGCTTCATGTCTACCTCATTGAAAGTGGTCAACATCGCTGTTTCATTTTTGACAGCCACCAATCGAGAAGCAATTTTTCTACGGAGCATTTTCATTTTCACCGTTTCAGTATCTCTCGTCCCTCCCCATCCTTGTGCTGATGAAGCTGAAAACCCTGCTGCCATTGCTTCAATGACGTCCTGCTTCGTAATTCTACCTCCTTTTCCTGTGCCACTTATTTGATGAACAGGAATGTTATTTTCATCCATCATTTTTTTTGCAGCCACAGAAGGGTGTCCTGCTGCATACCCCTTAGGTTCAGACACTTTTGCAGTAGGTGCAGGATCAGGTGCTGGTTGTGATTTCTTGTCAGCTTCTTGTGAGACCGGTTCCGGTTCGGGAACCAGTGTTTCGGGAACGTCAGACTTAGAACTTTCAGGTTTTGCAGCAGAAGTATCAATGTGACATACTACTGCCCCTACGGCCACCGCGTCACCCACTTCGGCCTTTAAAGTGATTATCCCGGAATCCTCTGCCGGCAATTCAAGGGTGGCCTTGTCCGAATCAACCTCGGCAATGGTCTGATCCTTCTCAACATAATCGCCATCTTCAACGAGCCATTCTGCAATCTCGACTTCGGAGATCGATTCACCGGGGCTGGGCACTTTCATTTCAAGAACTGACATTTCTTATAGTCTTTAGTTAAAATTCGTTATTAAGCCAATTGTTTGGCATTTTCAAGTAACTTATCAATGAGTGAATTCTGCCTTTTTTCATGCACTTTCGGAGATCCGGAAGCAGGCGACCCACTTGACGATCGAGCAATTACTTCCAGCTTTACCGTACGCCATTTTCGGAGCAGATAGCTCCAAGCTCCCATATTTGCAGGCTCTTCCTGTATCCACACATGGTTCTTCGCTTTGGAATATTTCTTAACGATATCATTCAACTGATCTGTCGGTAGAGGATACAACTGCTCCAATCGCACAATGGCAATGTTGTCTGCCCCACCTATGGCTTCGACCTTCTCTAGAATGTCATAGTAGATCTTTCCCGAACAATATGCAACAGTTTCCACGTTCTTGGCATCTACACTTGCGTCATCGATGACCTCCTCAAATTGACCATCAGCAAGATCTGAAATTGTAGAAACTGCTTTTGGATACCGTAATAACTTCTTGGGGGTAAATGCGATCATCGGCTTTCTGAAATTCCATTTGAGCTGTCTTCTCAGAGCGTGATAATGATTTCCCGGTAGTGTACAGTTGATCACGAT
>JAAZYJ010000245.1 GCA_014239715.1 Flavobacteriales bacterium | reverse complement strand
GCTCTGCTTTTGGTTTCAATTTTAAGCTCTTTAAGCAGGCTTATGTCAGAGTAGAAAACTTTTTTAAACTTCCGGAAATTGAATAAATGGATAATGATTGGAATCGCTACCGCAAAGAGTGCATATAGGAATTCTGGGTATAGAAACTTCATTAAGCGTCAAAAGTAATACAAATAGGGTAGTACCCTGTAACGTATAAAAGAAAATTACTTTAAAATAAGAGAAAATGCCTCTTCAACAGAAATAATTCGTCCTTTGAAGTCAGCAACAATAAATGCATCGGTAATACCTTCAAGAATGACTCTTTTCTTAAACTCAGACGCAAGATCGTAATTCTCAAAAGTGCCAATAAAGTACTTCACGAGATTATCTCTGTCATCTTTCTTCGGTACGACATTTCCTAGTTGCAGAAATAGATCGAGTACATCTGTAGGAACATCCAAAGCATAAGCCCCAACTTGAACCCTGAACTTGATCAATGCATTGTTGACGGTATATGGGTTTGGTCTGTCCGGATTAATGGTGTCAAATTCAGGATTAAGAACGCTAAACCCACCTTGTGACAGCTTAATTCGTTTCCCATCTTTAAAAACGACGATGAATGTTCCCTCGTATCCCCGACTCAATAAGTCAATTTTGTGTTTCGCCGCTTCTTGCGGAGTCGAGAATTCACCGGAATAATAGCGCACAAGTCCGTCATCACCAACAACTTCGGCAATATCAGGGATGTCGGCAAACACTCTATTGCTCAATCGATTATTGAACGCGCCGAGCTGAATTCTGAACAAAGCATCTTCGGGGTACTCGCCAACACCTACATTTTCAATACGATCAATCGAGGTAACATCTACATTTCCGTTGTCTTCGACAGTGGTTTCAACGATCCCTTCGTTCGATATGCCTCTGGAATCTAATAAGTTAGCTAGTCTTTGCGCTCCCTCTGGCGTGTCAAATTCTCCCAAAACAAAATAGGTTGTATCGTTTTGTACTACCATTTTGTAATTCTTGAAGCTGATAATACCCGCGATGTCGTTGGCCAATATCTCTTTTTCACTTGTTCCAACTAAAACACGGTACACTCTAGGGTTTTGTTGCTCAAACTTTCCGGCAACTTGCTGCCCTGGTTTGGTAGCTGTTGCAATATCCTCTTCCTCAAAATATTCACTATCGTATTTGCCGGTTGTGTCTGTATATCTGAGGTAACGATCGAGGAAATCCTCATCAGTTAGGGCTATTCCCTCAATGTCGACGATGGAACTGTCCGGTGAAAAATCTTCTTCGTCCACATAATCAGGTACAAGATCACAATCGCTATCAATAGGACAGCCAAACTCATCCACATCTACACCAGCGGGTGTTTTTTGACATAGGTCGCAAAGATCAGCTATACCATCATTGTCCTCATCAAGAGTGTCCTTAATACAGTCTTCCGGGCCCCATTTGTATTCATCCTCACCTTTTTTGCCTCTATTCAGTTTCAGGTCATAAGTAAGTGCAAAACTGGTAAATAAGAACTTGTCATTTCCTTTTGTGCCTGCTCTATCACCGGCACTTTCTTCAGTAACGTTGTCGATCAAATCACTCATGGTAAGATGCAAACTGGTACCAATTCTAAATTTCACTCTTTTTCCTATATCCATCTTTAAACCAAACTGAATTGGAACTGAAAATGTTCTTTCCGGATATTTTCCGAGATTATCAAGATTTAGTTCTCTTAAATCTGTTTCATAGGTATAGTCTCTGTATATGAAATTAGCAGATGCTGCTAACGGACTGTTTTCAGCGATATCTCTAATTGAACCATCAGACCAATAATGGTAGTAGTTACCATTAGCATCATATAAATCTGTTTTAGATAGAAACTCTATGGATTCGAACCCTACGCCTAAATATGGATTGACAAAATGGTTTTGTTTTAGAATATGGCCGAAATTGTAATTGATGACAAAGCCACCTGTAGTGATATCGGATTGAAAATTCAGATTTCTTGTAAGTGACCGTTCGTTGGCACCTAT
>JAAZYJ010000019.1 GCA_014239715.1 Flavobacteriales bacterium | reverse complement strand
CCAATGCTCCCTGGAATACGCGTGCCCACCGACATTTAAAACGGAACCCACAAAGTAATGGTTGATCGCAGAATCGAGCTTGCCGATATGGATCGAATGCGGTTCAGCCAGGTCAAAGATCTTACCAACCGAAATAACATCGAGATTGATTTGTGTCATCTGCCCTACCTTCTCCTCGATCGACATTTTGGAAATAATGGTCTCTATCTCCTCTCCGTAATCAAACGTATCCTCCTCAGGGTCCGAAATCTTGTTCGAAGAAATGGTGTTGCACGAATACACTGCCAACATGCAGGACCCGATTATTGTTAGATATAATGCCTTTTTCACGCCTCCTATACTCTGTTTTATGTCAAGTAAAACCAAATTCAATTTTATCATTGTATATTTAATAGGTATACTAATTAAAATACTTCTTGTAATTTGTACAATATAGTTATTTTAACTAGTTTTGAATTCGTCTAATTGCAAAATCTATGAAAAATTTAGTTACGTTTCTTTTTCTTTTTCTCTTCCTGATTTGTAGTTTCTCATTAAAAGCACAAACCATAAATATAAGCGGAAAAGTAACTGACGAGAACAACGACCCCTTTCCGGGAGTAACTGTTATGGTCAAAGGTTCGAGTACAGGAGCCTCGACTGACACAAACGGGATCTACTCTTTAACTACTGAAAATGATTCCAATCTGGTCCTTACGTTCTCCTTTTTCGGTTTTGAGGAAAAATCAGTCATTGTTGCGAACAGAACTTCGATTGATATTATGCTCGAGCCCATCTCCTCTGCGCTGGACGAATTAGTTGTTGTTGGTTATGGGAGTACCAAATACAAAGAACTTACAGGTGCAACGGCAAGGGTAAAAGGTGAAGACATCGAAAAACTTCATCTTTCAAGAATGGATCAGGCATTACAAGGTCAAATTGCCGGTGTGTCCATTAATACGAATTCGGGTTCTCCGGGAGGGTCTTCCAGTATCAGGATCCGCGGACTTTCAACATTCGGTGACAATGACCCACTGATCTTAGTTGACGGTGTCGTATATGACTCTGAAGGCCTGAACGCACTGAATCCATCGGATATCAAATCTGTGAATGTATTGAAAGATGCAACGGCAGGAATATATGGAGTTAGAGCAGCCAATGGTGTAATTATCGTTGAGACAAAAAATGGGCAGCTCAATACGAAACCCAGAATTGAATTCAATAGCTATTATGGCGTACAGCAAACCGCAAGAAAGCTGGAGCTATTGAATGCCAATGAATACGCGGTAATAAAAAATGAGATGTTTGCTGCGGGAAATGATGCCATGCCTTTTAACAATACAGATTTAGGAGTCGGCACCAACTGGCAAGACACCATTTTTCAAGCTGCACCTGTGGAAAGCTATGGCGTAAGTATCAGCGGTGGTTCTCAGGCCACAAAATATTCATTGGGTCTGACCTATTTTTCACAAGATGGAATTGTAGGTGGAGACAAAGCTAAGTTTTCGCGTTACAACGGACGACTTAACTTAAGCACGGATCTCGCTAAAAAGCTAAAGTTAAACTCCGTTTTGCTCTTTTCCCATGATTATCGAACGGGACTTCCGGAAAACGGAATAGGTTCCGTACTATACAACACGATCAATGCTTTTCCGAACGAGCCTGTGAGAACTCCAAACGGAAACTACAGCTATTTGGAAGAAGTAAGTGATATTATCAATCCTGTGGCGCAGATCGAAAACACCTTCAATTACAACTGGGCCAACAAGTTTGTAGGTAAAGAAGAATTGGTTTACTCGATCAATGACCAATTCTCCTTCACGAATCGATTCAATTACAATTATGCAATTGTGGATTCCAAGGTCTTTTCACCGCTTGCCTGGTATGGCACCGGAAAATATGCAAATACCGCTTTGAACGAAGACCTTGATCCCACACTGGTTGAGATCGGAGATGGTGTCTTTATAGAAAGAGGAGCAAGTGTTTACGAGCAACGAGCTACTTATCTTGACCTTACCTACGAAAGCTACTTGAATTACGAGAACACATTCAAAGACATTCATAAAGTTAAAGGAACTCTTGGCGTATCTGCATTTCACCGGAAAGGTGAAGCTTTAAGCGGAACGGCATTTAACATTCCGAACAACTCAATTGAATACGCTGATATTTCAGCCAACACAGCGGCGGGTGGATACCTGAATGGAACCGGATCCTGGGAGTTCACAGAAAGACTGTTATCCAGCTTTTTAAGACTTGAGTATGGTTATGACTCCCGGTATTTGATCTCTGCAATCGTTCGAAGGGATGGATCCAGCAAGTTCGGACCAAATAAACGATACGGATTTTTCCCTACTGCTTCGGCTGCATGGTTGATTTCCGACGAATCCTTTTACAACGTGTCGTTCATTGATTTTCTGAAGCTGCGTTTGAGCTATGGTGTTTCAGGCAACGACCAGATCTCTAATTTCGCCTATCGAGCATTGTTAAATGGCGAGGGTGTTTACGTATTTGACGATGTTATTACAACCGGAGTTGCTATTGGAAGGGCCGGAAATCCTGACCTGAAATGGGAGACAACCCGTCAATTCAATGCAGGTATCGATATGACCCTGTTACGCAAGATCGACTTCACCGTAAATTATTTTATCAAGAACACATTTGACCTTTTATTTCAACCGGATGTATCAGCGATCATCGGATCTTATGGCCCAGGTGGCTACCCACCCATCGTCAATGCAGGTGATGTATCCAATAAAGGACTTGAACTTGAGCTGGGTTATTCTACGGATCCTTCAAAAGCATTTACCCTGGGGGCCAACCTGAACTTTACAATGGTCAACAACAAAGTAACAAGTGTACCTGAAGGCGTGGACTATCTGCCTGGCGCTTATTTCGGAGTAGGTGGAAATGTAGCTACCAGATTCGAGGAAAACTATCCAATAGGTTACTTTCATGGTTTCCAAACCAATGGTATATACCAAACGCAGGAAGAAATAGATGCCGCAACGGTTTACCAGGAAGGCGCTCAACCAGGAGACCTGATCTTTGTTGATCAAAACGGAGATGGCGTGATCAGCTTTAATGACGACTCAGACAGGACCATGATAGGATCTGCTATACCCGATTTCACCATGGGCCTTGCCTTAAATATGCGGTTCAAAGGATTTGACTTTTCATCGAACATCTACGCAACCTATGGCCAGGAGATCATACGAAATTTTGAAAGGAACCAACCCTACGCCAATCAGATGGCCTATATGATCGACAGATGGGTTGGCCCCGGAACTTCAACAACTGTTCCCAGAGTTACAACAGATGCTACAAGAAATACAGTTTTATCGGACTACTATGTTGAAGATGGCTCATTTATCCGGTTGCGGAATATTCAATTGGGCTATACCATTCCTAAAAAATTTACAGAAAAGCTGAAGGTTGAATCGTTCAGGCTGTATGTTTCAGCCAACAATTTGGTCACACTTACAAAATACCAGGGTTTTGATCCGGATATCGGACCCACGGCAGGAACACTTTCAGCCGGGGTTGATTATGGATTTTACCCTCAGGCACGAACCATAATGGGCGGATTGACCGTAAAATTTTAATGTGATGAAAAAAATAATTGCACCAACAATTTTTATATCTGTACTGACCTCTGTCATTGTATTTCAGGGGTGTAAGAAGTTCCTGGATGTTGATCCCGCATATACTCAGGATGCAGAAAATTATTTTAATACGCCTGCGGACTACGAAATGGCACTTACCGGCGCGTACGATCTGCTTCAGGCCTGCTCAATATATTCGGTGTGGATCGGCGAGATCGCATCCGACAACACCATTGCAGGGGGTGAAAGTGTTAATGACACGGAGGGATTGCATCAGATCGACCTGATGACCCATGGAGGTGTTAACACAGAATTAAGAAATATTTTCCGCTGGAACTATGCCGGAATAAGTAGAGCCAACTTTATTCTTGAAAACAAAGACAACATCGATTTTACAGGTAAAGGTGTAATTCTTAGCGAGGCCAGATTTCTCAGAGCACTTTATTATTTCGACCTGGTCAAGTTCTTTGGCGATGTGCCATTGATCGTAGACAAGCGACTTGGAGCGGACGAAGCCATACAGACGCCACGAGCCCCTGCTTCTGAAGTTTACGCCCAAATAGAGAGCGACCTGCAGGATGCAATTTCGGTTCTGAGCACAACAACATCAATAAAAGGAAGAGCTACAAAAGGAGCTGCCCAGGCAATCCTTGGTAAAGTTTTCCTTTATCAAAACAAATTTACAGAAGCAGCTGAGCAATTTGACAATGTCATTGCTTCAGGGTCGTACAGTTTAATATCAGATTATGCAGACCTGTTCAGTGTGGCGAATGAAGGCCATAGTGAAACCATTTTTGACGTGGAATATTCCGGACTTGAAGGAGGCAGCTATGGATGTCTTAGCTGTCTTGAGGGTTATGCTGGACCAGGGTTCCAAGGCATAAGACAATACAACGGACCTGTTTGCGGAGATGGAAACAGCTACAATTTACCAACACAGGATCTTTACGATGCCTTTGACCCTTCAGACCCAAGAAGGGACCTTACCATCCTAGATATTGATGCTTTTATTGCAGTTCAGGCCAACCCCGCAGACATAACCTACGCAATTGGGGCTGGAGGTCATACCGGTTATTACAACAACAAATACATTAAACGTCAAGGAGAGATCGGACTTCCGGACAATGACCTGACCAGTCCGGTTAACTATCGAATGATCCGTTACGCAGATGTCTTATTAATGGCAGCCGAAGCACATTACCAGAGCGGAAACACGGGTACTGCAGAAGGATTTGTAAATGAGGTAAGAACCCGAGCAGGAATGCCCAACGTAACACTTGCGTCCGTTCAGGACATCTGGACTGAACGAAGACTGGAGCTCGCATGCGAAGGACATCGATTCTTTGATCTGGTGAGAACCGGGCAGGCATCCGTCCATATTGATGGATTCCAAACCAACAAGAACGAATTGTTTCCAATACCTCAGGTAGAAATTGACCTTACCGGTGGCAATTGGTCACAAAACAACGGATATTAAACTCAGCTAAAATGACACATCAAATCACCTTAAAATCGTTATTGATCCTGCTGGTTGCAGTGGCTATGCTGAATTCATGCAGAAAGGAACGACCTCAGCTTGGTTCTGCACCTACTGTAGCAGATGCTACGTTTACCGCAACACCTTCAGCAGCGAATCCCAACATCATCGAGTTCGCTCTCAGTAATACAGAGCTATTGGCGAGCTGGGACTTCGACAATGGCTTGACAGGGACAGGTTCAAACGTTACCAGTGATTATCCTTATGCAGGAACTTATATGGTAACAGTTCGGATCTTCACGAAAGGAGGAAGCGCCGAAAGCTCACAGGAGATTGTGATTGCGGTAGATGACCCAAGCTTGATCAACAACCCCATATACACCATGCTTACCGGTGGACCTTCAGGACCGGGCTTCAAAACGTGGCATGTAGATTCTGCAACAACGGGCCATATGGGTGTGGGTCCCGACCCGATCAGTGGATTAGGCAATGTTCCGGAATGGTGGCAAGCGGGAGCCAACGAGAAGCCGGGATGTGGCTTGTACGATGATCGTTATGTATTTCATTTAGTAGGGTTTGAATATGATATGATCAACAACGGTGACGTATATGTCCACAATACCCTTGCGGCAGATTTTCCGGGATCGTACGAAAATCTTTACGACTACACCGCTCCCTATACGGACCAGCTGAACGAATCCTGGACACTCACCGAAGGTGCTGACACAACAATTTCCGTTTCTGGCAGCTCTTTTATCGGGTTTTATTCAGGAGTGAGCACCTATAAGATCCTTAGTATATCGGATACGGAGCTATGGCTTCAATACAAACACGCCTGCTCATGCCCTGACGATGGCGCATTGCATTGGTACCTCCGCTTAATTCCGGAATAGCGATATTTAAATTATTCAGAAACAGATCATCGGCCTAAAAAATATATTTTAAAATGAACCACAGTATTCTTTTATTTTTCATGTCAATAACACTGATGGGTTGCAATAAACCGGTTGATGAACCCGCTGTGGTCTTACCTACCGATCTGACCACGGTCGTAACGGCTACTGAAGGGCTCGTCAACGTTCAGGCCAGTGCCACCGGAGCCAACTTTTACACAACTACTTTTTATGACGGAAGCGATGCAAATGAAGTGGAAACGAATGACGGAAATGCAAGCTACACGTATACCGAGAGTGGTTCCTACACAATTACAACAAGGGCCCACGCTACCTATACGGATTACATTGAAAAAACCGAAACCATTCACATATCGGTCTCCACAATTTCTGCCGGAGGTATACCAACAGGCGGTTACACCACGCCAATGAGCTATCCGGGTTATACCCTGGTTTGGAATGATGAGTTCGTAGGAAGCTCACTTTCATCGGACTGGACATACGACATTGGAACAGGAAGCTGGGGATGGGGCAACAACGAGCTGGAATACTACCGCACTGAAAATGCAGTTGTTGATAGTGGTATGCTTACTATAACGGCAAAAGAAGAGAGCTACAATGGACAAGATTACACATCATCCAGAATAAAAACACAAGGACTTCGCTCTTTTAAATATGGCAGGGTTGATATCAGGGCAGCACTACCCTTCGGAAAAGGACTTTGGCCGGCATTATGGATGCTGGGAGACAACATTACAACTGTTAGCTGGCCAAATTGCGGTGAAATAGACATCATGGAGCTGATAGGCGGAGGAACTTTCAACGACAAAACGATCTATGGAACAATTCACTGGGACGACAGTGGCTCACACGCCAGCTATGGAGGAAGCAAATCACTCAGCTCAGGCACAT
>JAAZYJ010000362.1 GCA_014239715.1 Flavobacteriales bacterium | reverse complement strand
GTGGTGTGGTCGGAAGTGAGCACGAATGAAGTGAAGTATGCAACCATAAGCGAGTCGCTTTCCATCGAAGATCGCGAGCCGAGTACGAGCTTTAATATATATCCGAATCCATCTTCAGAAACAATTACAGTTGCGCAAAAACGGGGAAGTAATTCACGGTGTCGACTATTCATTTCAGACATGAGCGGAAGAATGGTGTTCAGCATTGCCAATACGGGTGATAGTTTTGAACAAATAGACGTATCAAACTGGCCCGCAGGAATCTATACGGTAAGCCTGATAGCAGAAAAGATCAGCTGCACCGAAAAGCTAATCATTGGGCCCTGAACAGTTGAATTGCGCCTTTTTTCTAAACCCTTTCTGACCTGTATATTTTTCATTCAAAATAAACTTGATCCTACCCGGAAATAGAGGCAATAGATGTATCATTGATTGGAAAGACCAAAAGAATACAGATGAAAGGTATTGATTTTCGAACAACACTGCTGCTTTGTTTTTTGACTGCTGGTGTACCGGTGCAGGCTCAGTTCCCTTTTGAAAGGCAGACGGATAACTACGATGTAGTCGTTTCCCTCGACGAGTATTCGTTAGGATATTTCGTTTCAACCAATTCTGAAGACTACGAAGACAGTGTCTACAGCAATCGAAAATCAGTCATTTACAAACTGGACAAAAATGGGATAGCAAAGGACAGCATTGTTCTGGATTCTACTTTGCTGAGAGATGTGCTGGTATATGAAGACACGCTGATTGCAGTGGGAAACAAGATTGGATGGACACACCCATTGTTACCTTCCTTGGACGGTAAAAAAACAAGACTACTCAAATTGGATTCTAACTTGTCAATAGTTGATGTTTATGAAGAACCTTCTTATTTATGGAGTACAGCGGGATTTGTTTCCAGCGCAAATCGAATTTTAATCTCTGAACGGTATTTAGATACTTCAATGAACTTTTATGAGGTAGTAAGTGTCTTTGACAATTCGCTGAATTTGATCAGTTGTGATAGTTTGGACATAACATTTAGTAACCACAATATTTTCGAGCAAAGGGGTAAAATATTTTTTGGTGGTCACAGTCAGATGCAAGACCCGAATGATGTTTGGCAAAGACTTGAACTGGCGGTGCTGGATTCCGCGACTGTTGCTCTGGATACGATCTTTGCCAGTTTTCAGGCAGCATGCTTCATGTCAAGCAAATTATTTCAACCAATTTCTGATACTTCATTTATCGCAATAGAGGACTCCTTATCTCAGCCTCCGATTAGTTCAGGATGTGCCATACGAGTAAGAGAGTATCAATACATTGATGATGAACTTGAAGTTCTAAACTCTTTCGTTGTAGACGATATGGGTCACTCTAACGCGATTGCACCCAGTGGTTGTTTTGGAGTTAACTCTGCAGGAGATTACATCATCGGAGGCAGCTCTTATGACTTTGATGTCGGTCAGTGGGCCTTTAACACCGATGGGGGATATAGCATTTGGTGCGTGCAACCGGATGGAACCCCGAAATGGAGAACCGACATG
>JAAZYJ010000398.1 GCA_014239715.1 Flavobacteriales bacterium | reverse complement strand
GCTCCTATCGCTCCTGTACTCCAAAAATAGCTTACTGCTCCTGTACCACAGGATGAATTTCCAGCAAACGCATAAATGCCTTCTCCGCAAAAGGAGGTATCCGCAGAAGTAATAGCGGTTAGTAGTGGCGGTTCTGCGATGGAAATGGAAGTGTCTGAGCTGCAGCTTGATATTCCGGAGCTCGAAACTACATAATTTCCAGAAGGTAACCCGGTGAAGGTCGTATCAGTTTCAATGCCTGTGACCGAATCAATTACACTTCCGAATTCATCATAAAGAACTACAGTAAAAGGCCCGTCTGAACCCAGGACGTTAATATGAATTGAGCCATCCGTATCTCCATAACAATCAAGCAAATCAGTGAAGGTTGGTATAGGAGTTTGACATGAATCACAATCAGGCACTATCGTCAGCTGTGCAGTAAAATCACATCCGCTTGCTGTATCTACTGTGTAGAGAAAATAAGTTGTTGAATCAGTAGGAACGAAAATATCAGTGCTACTGGAATTCGGGCTTGTCATTCCAGCAGAAGGGGTCCAGCTGTAAACATAATTCTGCGGACAGGAAAAAGATACGTCGTCCAACGACCAATTGTCACAACCGGTACAGGCTGAAAAATTGGGTTGGTCCCATCTGATTATGGTTGCAGCGGTTTGGGCCACGCCAGGAATGGGTGCTGTAAAGCACTGCCAGTTCGGGTTCGAGTCCCAATCACTTTGATCGTGTAATTGTATCTGAACAAATGACAAACCTCCATCGATCGAATACTCAAGAACCACGTCTTCTGTATTATCTGCATTTTCACAAGGAGCACCTCCCGATGAATCATTTCCAATATACAAGCAGTAATTAATGTCGGAACATCCAAGCAAATTAATGGGTGCTGTTTCTGCGCTTCTGTTCCCCGTTGGTCCGTCAAAGTGTAGCGCAAAAGTGCCGGAATTCGATCCGCATTGGTTCCCTACTGTACCATTCGCAATAGAATTCCATAGGATTGCGTTGGTAGTTCCTGAATCAAAATCGTCTGCGTTTGTTGATCCCGGATTTGAACTGCTGAGGCTCAGCATGGCTCCACAAACATAGTTGGTATGGCTTGGGATTATAGAATTAGCAGGGCTGATACCGTTGCCAACTTCTATTGTTGTGCTGAAGGAAAGAGAACATCCGCCGGCTGATGTAATTGTTACATTTTCAGTATAACTGCCTGATAATGAAGTGCTAAATGTTGGTGAATTCGAGGTGTAGGAATCTAGATTTCCGGAGTTGACCCAATCGTACGTGTATGAACCAGCAGGACTTATAGTAACATCTAATGCAGAATTCTGAAACAAACAAATTGAGTCATCAGAAGGGGTAATGGATGCAGAAAAAGATGCTACAACAAAAGCGGATGCAGTGTCCATTGAGCTACACAAACCAGGAGTATTATCTGAAGCAGCAATTACGGTTGTGTCAGTTAATGTAAAGATAGGGTCTGAGCATGGATTACAGGAGATGTTGCTTCCAACCACTAAAGGAGAACCTGAAATCGATTCCCAATAGGTAGAATCAGAATATCCACTTATAGCAAATGGAATCGCATCACACACGTTGATATCAGGACCCAGATGCACGGATGGAGCGATTTGTACAGCGATACCGGTCGATCCCGTTCCGTTGATCGGACATGCATTGTCAGAATAGCTTACGGGTATGTACAGCGCTCCTGTTATCCCTGCCGGAACATTCCAGCATATCGTTCCTGCTGGTGAGGCAGAGAAATCATTTTGAATGAAAGTGGCGCCTGATAAACCACTCAGATCAGGGTCTAAAAAGACGGAATCAGTTGTGTTCAGGTCAAGACAATTGATATCAAAACACATATTGTTGCCATTGCAGGTGGACACGGTAACAGAATCAATTGCGGAGCCATTGATAAGGTTGGTTAATCCCGAATACTGCGGTGCAGAATTGGTAAAACAATTGACCACATAAAACTGCATGTCAATGATACGTGTGCCGGTAAGGTCTCCTGATCCATTGAATTCTTCTATCAATACATTAACAACAAAGTTCCCGATTAAGGTTGGGATTACTTCTATTACACCGGTGCTATTATCTATACTGATTCCTGCAATTGCCGCAGTCCCTGAATATGGAGGGTTATATGCTACTGAAGTGCCGGGCCCCGTCGTAGGCGCATCGATCAATGTAATATGCAGGCTGTCAGAGTCTGTATCAAAGGGCAGCATATCTATGGTGTTCAGCTGGTTCTGGCAGAGGTACCGAATTTGGTCTGCCGAAGTTGATGAATTGTTGCAGGGTGCAGTGGTGCTGTTGATCGTTGCTTCCCAATAGAAACTTTCTGACCCTCCATTGACTAGATTGACCGAAGTGTTCCGACAACAGGAAGAGTAGGCAAAATGCCAGGCGTCACAGTCTGCCGGAAGAGTTACAACGCCTTGCCAGATGTGTTCATACATTCCGGGGAGTGAGCCTCCATTACAAGTAGAGCTCGACACTGCACTTGGACATAATGGTGAAAACTGGTTCTGATAGACAACATTGGTTAGTGAAGCAGATGTAATGCCTGTAATCCCACAGTCGTTTTCTACTGAAATTGTCTGGTCAGCAGAGGTAATGAAGGCTGATGCACAATCTTCATAAATGGTCAGGGTTACCAGAAATTGGTTAGGACCGACACACTCGTAAGACAGGTTACCGCCGGGAATGTGGCTTGCTAAAGAAACAAGCGTGCTGACGACAAAAAAAATGGTTAGGTAGATCCGGCACATAGTCAATAGTAGTTTACTCAAATATATGGAATCTCATGTTAGTTGTAAATAAAGCTGTCCAGCCCATTTCCTGCATCAAAATCCGAGGCCCAGTTCCTGATCTCTTCGATCGTATATGGAACAATATTTTCAGCTTGCATTTTTTTCAGCAATATGAGCTCTCGTTTTGATACTTTACCATCTATGATAATGCCGAATACCAGCACTTTAGAATAGGCAATTTTCACGTCCTGATCCGCGCTGCGAATATAGTCGTGAAAGTCACCAATGAAATACGGGTTTTCTTTTACGGGAATGTCAAACTTGTTTAGGAGGCTGATCGAAAGTAGAAAATGGTTGTAGTGATAAGAACGCTTGGAGACTGAAATGCTCTGAAGGCTGTCATATAAGATCTGCTTGATATTAACATTTTGGTTGTGATCGGCATATAGCTGGTCAACAAATTTCTTGATCAATGGAGGTGCCATTATGCGAACCAGCGCTTCCCTTATTATTATGCTGGAGGCATAAGCATTCCAGAACGCATATACAGGAATGCCAACCAGGTCAATAACTGCTCTCAGCACATAGCGTCCCAGCAACCTTCTGATCAACAGCTTGAAAAGAATGTTTGTCAGTAAGGCTTTGAACCGGATGGCAATTTGATAAGCGAAAAGCTTCCATTGAGAAAGGCCCAGATAAGGATTGATGCCTATGGATTGAAGCTGTTTATGCTTCTTCTCCAAGCCGACTGCGATCAGGGCACTTAAATTGTTTTCGTAGTCTTCATTGATCTCATCCGGAAATCCACATGCCCGAGCAATTTTAGCAACGGTTTTTATATTCAGAAAATTCAGGTACCAGATCTCAATCAGTACCAGGATCAGGCTATACCCATAGAATTCGTATTCAATATCTATTGATATTTCCGAGAAAGGAAGGTCCAGTTTTCTGATAGGAAACAGGCCTTGCCCGAAAAAATAATAGGGTGCATACAGCGCAACGACACCAGATGCACCAACAAGCGCTGCTTTCAGCAGTGTGCCGGTTCTGATCTTCCGGATGGACTTTAATTCCTGGTGCGTTAATTGTTCAAGCGGATCATCGGCCCCCGGGCCGATCTTAGAAAGCTCTTTATAGGCGAATCGTTCCCAAAAGCTCTTTCTACTTTGCGCACTCATTTAGATTAGCTTCACACCTGTATAATTGTGAGGAGAAAATGAATGTAGCTCTTCTTTAATGCTGTCCTCAACATTGAGATTCGAAATAAATTCAGAAATACTATCGGCCGTTATTGTTTGATTTGTCCTTGTAAGCTCTTTCAAGGCCTCATAGGGTTTGGGATATCCTTCGCGTCTGAGGACGGTTTGGATGGCCTCTGCCACAACGGCCCAATTCTCTTCAAGATCACCATCCAGACGCTCCTGATTAAGCACTAGCTTGTTCAGTCCTTTTGTTGTCGACATAATTGCAAGAACGCTGTGTCCAAAAGGAACGCCAATGTTTCTTAATACAGTAGAGTCGGTAAGATCCCTTTGCAGGCGAGAAACAGGAAGCTTGGCAGCTAAATGCTCAAAAAGAGCATTGGCTACTCCAAGATTGCCTTCAGAGTTTTCGAAATCAATGGGGTTTACTTTGTGTGGCATAGCCGATGAACCAACTTCTCCTTCTTTGATCTTTTGTTTGAAATAATCCATTGAAACATAGGTCCAGATGTCACGGTCCAGATCGAGCAGGATCGTGTTGATCCTTTTGATACAATCACAAAGTGAAGCAAGGTTGTCGTAGTGCTCGATTTGGGTAGTGGTTTGTGTTCTACTTAGGCCTAATGAATTTGAAATGAAGCCATTGGCAAAATCAACCCAGCTAATTTCAGGATATGCAGCAAGGTGTGCATTGAAATTCCCGGTAGCGCCGCCGAACTTTGCTGAGTAAGGAATTTTTTCAAGCTGGCTCAATTGTTCTTTTAACCGTTCGACAAACACATAGATCTCCTTACCCAGTTTTGTTGGCGACGCCGGCTGGCCGTGTGTTCTGGCCAGCATTGAAACGTCTTTCCACTCAGTAGCAAGGCCGTTGAGTAGTGCGATCAACGCGCTGAGGCTTGGCACATATTCTCTTTCCATCGCCTCTTTGATCGACAATGGCACAGCGGTATTGTTAATATCTTGGGACGTCAACCCGAAATGGATGAATTCTTTGTTGCCGACAAAAGACAGACCATCCAGCTCTTCTTTGATGAAATATTCTACTGCTTTAACATCGTGATTGGTGGTTTTTTCAATTTCTTTCACTCTGGCAGCATTTTCCAAAGTAAAATTGGTATAGATCGTTCTCAATTTATTGTATTCATCAGCACCGATCCCGTTAAGTTGCGGCAATGGGACCTCACAAAGCGCAATAAAGTACTCTATTTCTATCCTGACCCGGTATTTTATCAGTGCGTATTCCGAAAAATAAGGGGCGAGCAGCTGGCCGGCACGTCTGTATCGTCCGTCAATAGGTGAAATTGCTGTTAATTCATTTAATTCCATTGTCTTGAATTGAGAGCACAAAGGTAGGAAATGCGCGCAGTATTATGAATATTTATGAAGCCTCGTTTAAACTGCCCTTAGTATTTAATTATTTTAGATGTCGCTAGTGCGAATAATTAAAGACATAAAACTTGGATTAAGAAGCTACCGCGATTCTGTATATTTTGTCATTGAACATAAAATGTGGCCTTATTTCATTGTGCCTCTTGTATTGTTTGGGGGGATCATATATCTCGGGTTTCAGATGGAGGCCGGGGAGAAAGAGGCTAAACTCTCTATTCAAGGCGCCGGATTTTTCTACATGATATGGGGCTGGATCAAGATGGCCTTCTATTTCGTGATGAGCTATTTGTTCTTACAGCTCACCCGATACATTATGCTTATGGTATTATCGCCTCTTCTAGCCATTGTATCTGAACGGGTGGAAAAAAAGCTCACCGGGAATGTATATAAACTGAATTTCAAACAGCTGATGAAAGATGTGAAACGGGCGATTATAATTGCTTGCCGCAACTTGATGTATGAAATAGGGATTGTAATAGGGTTGTATACTGCGATTTATTTGTCATTCTGGTTATTTGGACTAAATGGAATAAAGGTGCCTTTTACGGATACCATGAGATTCTCGGACCTGATCTACTTGGTGACTACCAGCCTGATTGCCTTCTATTTTTACGGGTTTTCCTTTTTGGATTATGTTATGGAGCGAAGAAGGTTAAAGATAAAAGAATCAGTCAAGTTTGTTAGAAAACATAAAGGGGTTGCGATAGCGCTTGGTTCCCTTTTTGTTGGCCTATTTCATAGTATCGAGATCGTAAAAGAGTTCGACGCAGGATTCGGAAGAACCGTATTCATGTGGATCACCGCAATTTTAGCGGCGTCAATTCCCATTTTTACGGCAATTGCAGCTACCTTGTCCATGCACCAGCTCGTTGACCTGGGATCAAATGAATTTGCCGTAAGGAATGAACCGCCGGCAGACAGACATTTGCTGAACGATGAGGATACTAGCGGCCTTCCATCGGACCTCTAAACCGGGAAGGTTGTC
>JAAZYJ010000020.1 GCA_014239715.1 Flavobacteriales bacterium | reverse complement strand
CACCCTAGGGTTGACCCTTCTGCCAGGTTGTAGGTTTCAATCACCGGTTCAGGAACAACCTCCTCTACTGGTTCATTGGTGCTAGCGGTTTCAGTTGTATCCTGCCCACAGGACATGAAACAAAATGCGACGATCGTCGCAATTGAAATGTATTTCATTTTCATGTTGATTTTTTTGAGGTGTTAGTATAATTAATTCATTGTGATAATTTCACGTTTTGACTTTATCATGATCCAGTAATTTTAACGTGGCTAAAATTGGCAGCTAAATATACAATTACGTTTTTAATTCATTAATCTGGATGAAGAAATGAATATTTTAAATCGTACAGGCATAGACGCGCAATCAAGGTCTCGTTTATTAACAAAGGTTTTGAATAATTGTTTTGTTGAATAAGGCTGTGCTGATATCTCCTTCTCAATTCGCTTTACGTCCGCATCACTTGTAGAGTCATAGAAAAACACATCCAGCTCAACCTGTTCCTTAACCTGTTTGGAGAGCCGCTTGATGTTCAACAGGAAATATCCTCCCGCCATCAGCATTACCAATAGCAAAGACATCGACAACAGCGTTCCAACCCAGGCGGTCCTGGATCTGCGCTTACTGTATTTTCTGTGGTTTTTCATTCCTACTACCAGCCGAAATTAGAAAATTTCAATCAGCGAAGCCCGGTGTATCAAAACAATTATTCAAAACCTTTGTTAATAAACGGAACCCTGTTTGCGCGTCTATGCCTGTACGATTTAAAATAATCATTTCTTCATCTACATTAATTAATTCAAAAACGTAATTGTATATTTTAGCTCCCATATAAATAAACGAATCAATAATCTTAACACATGAAAATGAAATACATTTCAATTGCAACGATCATGGCATTTTTGTTCACATCCTGTGGACAGAATACAACTGAAACCACAAGTACCGATGAACCAGTAGAGGAAGTTGTTCCTGAACCGGTGATTGAAACCTACAACCTGGCAGAAGGGTCAACCCTAGGGTGGAAGGGATACGAAGAAGGCAACGAAGTAGGTCATCATCACTCGGGAACGGTAAAGATAAAATCCGGTTCAGTAGAGACTACTGACGGCAAAATTACCGGTGGAACCTTCACCATAGGAATGGATGAGATCGCCTACGTTGTCGGCGCTTCTAATGGTGGCGAGGTTGCTCCGGACAACGAAATAGCAGGAAAAGTGCTGGGCCATTTTACGGATTCATTGTTCTTGAACAATATTAGCTACCCGGAAGCGGGATTTGCTATCCTGAGCTCTGACGAAAATGGCGTAACTGGCGAATTGACCTTTGCCGGATCAACACTGTCAACAGTCATTCCCGGAACACCTTCAATAGAAGAGGGGACCCTCTCGCACGAAGCCGAATTTGATCTGGACCTTTCCTCAGCTTCAGCTTATCTTACAGAGTCTGGCTGGAAGATCCGAATGAACCTTTCGTTGATCGCAACAAAATAGAACTGGTCTTTTTTTTATAAAGTCCCGCTTCCTGAAACCTTCAGCAGAAACGGGACTTTTTTTTGCATTAAATTCTACCTTTGCATCGCCTTGGGTAGGCACAAAGTCTATCCAACCAAACATTTTGATGGAATACGATCACAGAGAAATCGAGAAAAAGTGGCAAAAGTTTTGGAAAGACAACCAGACTTATGCCGTGACGGAGGATCCCTCGAAAGAGAAGTATTATGTACTGGACATGTTTCCCTATCCTTCCGGCGCAGGGTTGCACGTAGGGCACCCCCTCGGTTACATTGCATCCGACATTTATGCCCGGTTCAAACGCCTTAAGGGTTATAACGTTTTGCACCCTATGGGCTATGATTCCTTTGGCCTTCCGGCTGAACAGTACGCGATCCAAACAGGGCAACATCCGGCGATAACGACAGAAGAGAACATCAAGCGTTACAGAAAACAGCTGGACCGGATCGGGTTTTCATTTGATTGGAGCAGAGAGGTCCGGACCTCAGACCCGGCTTATTACAAATGGACCCAATGGATCTTTAAACAGCTGTTCAATTCCTGGTACGATACAGAAAAGGACAAAGCTGAAAACATCAAAGTACTGATTCAACAGTTTGAATCAGAAGGAAACTCTAATGCTCTGGCAGCTGGCGATGACGTAGCCCTTTTTAGCGCAGAGGAATGGAACGGTTGGAGCGAATCGGAAAGGGAGAAGATGCTGTTGAACTATCGATTGGCTTTTCTGGCAGACAGCTGGGTCAACTGGTGCCCGGCACTGGGAACCGTTCTTGCCAATGACGAGGTGAAAGAAGGGCTGTCGGAAAGAGGCGGACATCCGGTAGAACAAAAACTCATGAGCCAATGGAGCTTGCGCATTACTGCCTATGCAGATCGATTGCTTATGGGATTGGATCAGGTTGATTTTCCTGAGTCCTTGAAAGAACAACAGAGGAATTGGATCGGCAAATCAAAGGGTGCATCAGTTACATTCGAAGTTGGCGATCATCCTCTTGAAATTGAAGTATTTACGACACGTCCCGATACCATTTTTGGGGTATCGTTCATGGTGCTTGCTCCTGAACATCCCTACGTAGATCAAATTACAACAACGGAAAATGCAGAGGCCGTTCGGGCTTACCAAAAAGCCACTGCAGCGAGGTCAGAAAGAGAACGACAATCGGAAGTTAAAACCGTGACCGGTGTATCTACAGGGGCATTTGCGATCCACCCGTTTTCGGGAAATAAAATTCCGATCTGGATCAGTGACTACGTTCTTGCATCATACGGGACGGGAGCGGTTATGGCTGTGCCCTCCGGAGACCAAAGAGATTGGGAATTCGCAACGCATTTCAACCTGAGTATTCCGGCCATTTTCGAAGGAATTGATATCTCAGAGAAGGCATACGGCGACAAAGATGCAGTGCTGATTAATTCCGGGCTCCTCAACGGGCTGGGTTATCAGGAAGCCAATAAAACAGCTATAGGTGAAATCGAATCTAAAGGAATTGGAAAAGGCAAAACAAATTACAGACTTCGGGAT
>JAAZYJ010000021.1 GCA_014239715.1 Flavobacteriales bacterium | reverse complement strand
TTGAGTCCATCTGCCTGGCTAAACTAGAAGAGCTTATAGATGTTGAGGAGATCGGTGATCGCATAGCGGCAAGTTTGGTCGAGTACTTTTCAATAGAGCGAAATAGACTTTTGATCGAACGACTCAAGGGATTTGGGCTTCAATTTGAGATCGAAGAGGATCATTCAGTTCTTAAAAGCGATAAGCTTAGCGGAAAGGTGCTTGTTGTTTCGGGGGTTTTTCATACGATAACAAGGGATGAACTTAAAACGTCCATTGAAGCAAATGGAGGAAAAGTGTCCAGCTCCGTAACCGGAAAAACCGATTATTTGGTGGCTGGTGACAAAGTTGGCCCAAGCAAACTAGCCAAAGCTGAAAAGTTGGGAGTCAAACTTATTTCTGAAGAGGAATATTTAAGTATGATAGATTAATGGGATTAGTCAACGAAATAAGAATAAAAGCCGGGAAATACTACCTGAAAAAGGAGGTTAGCCGATCTCGAAAGGTGCAGGCCTGTAATTGGAGCTCATCTAAGAGCATAGGCATCATTTACAAGATCGATGACGAGCGCTCGTTCAAACATGTTCGCTGGTACATTAAGGAAATAAAAAAGCGATACGGGCAAAAAAAGATGTTCGCACTTGGTTATTCTGATGAGAAGATCGCCCCTGCATTTCTTAGTCATGGACTCGAAGTTGACTATTTTTTAAAAAAGGACCTGAACTGGTTCGGGAAGCCAACATCAAGATCAGTAGTCAAGTTTTCCGCTGAAGAATTTGACATGTTGATTGATTTTTCAGAAGGGAAGTGTGTCCCGCTGCGATTTGTATTGTTAAGGTCAAGAGCGAAATTTAAGGTCGGACGGTATTCAAAACAAAATGAAGACTCTTGTGATTTACTAATTTCCGTAGAAGAAGAGGGGTGGAACCATTTTATGGAGCAATTAGACAAGTATGTTGGAATGATAAGGCACTAGATTAATAATTTTAACCATTTCATTTGGAGTTAATACTTCCTGCTTTAATTTAGTAGAAAAATAAAACAATGGGCAAATTTAAAGGTCTTGGAGTAGCTATGATTACCCCGTTCAGTTAGAACGGTAATATAGATTATGCGGGATTGCAGCGGTTAGTGGAGCTACAGATCCGGGGAGGAACGGATTATCTTGTAGTTCACGGCACTACGGGAGAGGCTTCGACCCTAACCTCAGAAGAAAAAGCGACCAGCCTCGATTTTATTAATGAGATCAATGCGGACAGGCTGTCCATTGTTCTGGGAATAGGCGGAAACAATACCGCAGAGGTTTGTAAACAACTTGAATCTGTGAATCTCGACAAAGTGGATGGAATTCTGTCGGTAAGTCCGGCGTACAATAAGCCAACTCAAAATGGAATATATGAGCACTATAAAGCTGTTTCGGGATCTACAGACAAAGACATAATTCTATACAATGTCCCCGGAAGAACATCGTCGAATGTAGCTGCTGAAACAACGATAAGATGTGCAGAAGACTTTTCCAACATTGTAGCTGTAAAAGAAGCGTCAGGCGATCTGGAACAAGCAATGAGCATCATTCAAAACAGACCGGAAGGGTTTGACGTATTAAGTGGAGATGATGCGTTGGCCCTGGCAATGATCGCTAGTGGTGCAGATGGGGTTATTTCGGTGGTAGGCAATGCTTTTCCGGATGTGTTTTCTACTATGGTAAAGGCTGCAAGAGAAGGGCGGATGGATGAAGCCAGGGAACATCACTATAAGCTTTATGAAATGATCCAGTGGCTGTTTGTCGATGGCAATCCCGCCGGAATTAAAGAAGTGCTGAAATACATGAATGTCTGCCACAACTACACTCGGTTGCCATTGGTTCCTGTTGGCAAGGAAGTGTCAGATAAACTTTATGGACTACTGGCAGAATCAGGGTTGGCAATGGTTTAACACCTATAGTTTATGTCAATCGACTTAAATTGAACTAATACAAAGGCTATGGCAAAGATGGACTCAATCACTCTTGGAGCAGGCTGTTTTTGGTGCATTGAGGCGGTATTCAGACGCGTGAATGGGGTAGAGGAAGTTCGTGTAGGGTTTAGTGGCGGACACGTGATCAATCCGAGCTATAAAGAAGTGTGTCAGGAGAGTACAGGCCATGCGGAGGTCATACAACTGGATTTTGATCCGGAGATCGTGTCGGTTCATGAGATCCTGGAAATGTTTTGGTCAATACACGACCCAACGACCCTAAACAGGCAAGGAAATGACATTGGGCCACATTACCGTTCGGCTGTATTTTATCACAACAATGAACAAAAAAATGTGGCCGAAGAATATAAGGGTCAGCTGGACCATTCAGGCGTATTCAATGACCCGATTGTGACTGAAATAACAGAATACACGAATTTTTTTCCGGCGGAGGATTATCACAATGATTATTACAAACAAAATGGAAATGAACCATACTGCCAGTTTGTTATTCGCCCGAAGATCGAAAAGTTTGAAAAGAACTATTCTTTGAAATTGCGCGGGGATTAGCCGAGCATATTTCAACTTACTTCATACAAAGAAATAACGAGGGGTTCCTGCTTGTTTCTGACATGTTCAGCTCTTACATGCGAATAGTTATAGGGTCATCGTGTATACACAACAACAAATTATTTGAATCGGAGAGACTTTAAGAAAACAATGAGGCGATTTCCGTGAATGTCTTCGATTTGGGCCCGAATGCCCCTTACTTCAGTGATCCACACACGCACGATGTCGCCGTTTTCCATTTTATAATGCGCCTCATCTCCGGGGATTAGTTCGTATTTGGAACAAGAAGAAGCAGGTTCTTCCGAAACGGATTCATCTAACCACTTTATAGAATAGCCCAACGAAGAGGTTCCGTTAATTTGGCCGACATAGGTCCATTTTGTACTTCCGTATTTGCAAAAAACCATTTCTCCCATTACTGATTTTATTGCTTTTCCTTTTGCTCGCTTGAGGGGGTTTGAGTAAGTTTTACAGGCCATTTCATTTACTTTGGTATAGTCTTCTGAAGACGGATCGAGCATTCCGATCTCAAATCGAGTGATTTCTCGTAATCCGTTCTGCATATCCCGAGAATCCAGTCGAATGTATTCAGAGTGGTTTTTATTGTACCAGCTCGTGGTGTTTTCTCCAGAGCTTTTAATTAGAGGTTTTGGACAATATTGAGTTGAATAACCCGAGAAAGAAGATAGGAGTTCATTTAACAGTTCATTTCCTTCTTTGGTCAGCACTTGATCCATGGTTTTGTCAAAGTAATAGTCGGATAAAGATTTTCTCACAAACGCTTCCATAAGTAGTGGGTCATTTTTTTTCATAATCTCTACAGAATGACGAACAAGATCATTATGGCTCGAGTATTTGGGCACCATAATCTCAGGCAGTTTTTCAAGATGATTTTTATTATTGGAGCTTGATATTTGTTGAGTGAGTGATAAAAGCTGCTTATAATCTTCTAAACTAAGGGATCGGGAATTGACTTCTTTATCATATTGCTTGTGACTATGTATGATTTTCCAAGGAGCATTGATGTCATCTCTTTCTAGTTTCAATCTGAAATTTCCCTGCATGGTCATTATTTTTGGGGAAGGCCCTTTTTTATCGTAAACCGCCGTTATATTAAGCTCAACGTTTGTGGGCTTGGGCCAATACATTTTTGGCTCATCTGCAAATTTTATGTCTTGCAATTTTGTCAGAAATGATTTGGAGCTTATTGGCCCAATAAATGCAATTTGGTCTTGGTTTATCAATGTGGTTATTTCTTGGATCGTTGGATCGCTCATTCCCAGAAAGGAATTATTACCTACGGTTTTTGACCGATAGACCCAACTTCCGCCCTGTGATTCATAAATTATCGCGGCAGAATAGACTCGAGTAACTCCAGACCATTCTGTTTTTAATTTCGACGAATACCATCTGGTATAAGTGGTTACGGTTTTTCCGTTCTGTATTTCCTTTTCGATATTTCCCTTTTTACTAAGAGAAGTGGAAATGTGATCGGGATTGTTGCTATTAGTGCTCAATTTTTTTAGAATTGCTGCATCAGTTGGTTGGCTATAGGCTTGAAATGAGCACAGGATTACGGCAATTAAAGTTGGGTAATGCTTGAGGTTCATAAAAGTAAGTTAAGAAATTGGTTGCCCTAAGGTAAATGAATTTATTTCAGCTTTGGCTTACTGTGTGTGGATGTTTTTAAGTTTATCTCAAAGCTAACCTCAAATTCTCAAAAAAAGTAAATTAATGCATGGGTTTGTTTGGTTATCTTTTGACGCCCATTGGCACAAAACTTGCCATCTTTAGAAAAGAAAATTGAAAAAATGAGAGCTGTTATTTGTTTCATGTTCGGATTGATTTTCCATTCATTCGGATATAGTCAGACTAACCTGGTGCTAAACGAGGGGTTTGAAGAGACCACTTTTTCGTTTACGGGGTCTAGAGAACTTCGAAAACCGGGGTATTTGGCTAAGCATTGGTACAGCCCGCTTAAGAAAAGATCCCCTCATCTTTTTAAATCACCCGAAAGAGGTGTGGCCAAAGCAAATTCAGGAAACTCGGCTGTAGGTCTGGTCCTTGGCGGCTCAAAACAGGAGAAAACAAAATTTGAATACATAACAGGTGAACTTTCAGCTCCATTAGTAGCTGGTCAGTCCTATTGTGTCACCTTCAGTGTATTGCTTCATCGCACTTCTAAATGGGCTGCGTCAAATGTTGGACTTCTATTTCATCATGACAAGGATTTAATTAATCATGTTGAAGACTTAAGAAAGCAAGAAGCAGATATCTACATGAACGATAAACAACCGGTTACAAATACCAAATGGCAAGAATACAATGCATACTTTGTGGCTAGTGGGGGTGAAGTTTACGTTAGTTTCGGAATGTTCGGTGAGGCCGAGGCAGTTGAAATCAAAGAATTAGGAATGAAACCATATTTCAAGGTAGATGGATTTCAAAACAAGGCCTATTATCAACTAGACGATGTGTCAGTTGTTGCTAAAAGTAACGACAGTGATTGCGGGTGTGCTGATCCACCAATAGTAAATGAAGATACTGTAATCGTTGCGGCAGGGTTAAAACCCTATTTATTTGTCTTGGATGCGTCGGGGTCCATGAAACAAAATGCGTTGTTCGATTCGTTAAGAACTAATTTGGTTGAGTTGCTAGAGCATTTACCAAAAGGAACGCCCATTACATTCTCAATATTTTCTACGAATTCTGATCCGATATATGCGGGGATATTAGATGGCGATACGCCACAAAAAGTAGATAGCCTATTGTCGGCTGTGAAGCTAGGCGGAGGAACCAACGTATATGAAGGATTGCGAGAAGCCTCCATTAGCTGGGGTGAAGATGGCGTGCAAGATTCTGCAAGGATTGTTCTAATCTCAGACGGGAATTTTATTGTCTCCAATAGGATTGTAGCGGTTGTAAAAAATGAATATGAGAAAAAAGGAAGGAAATTGACTTCCGTCCATATTGAAAGTGAAGCAAAACATGCTGAAAAACTAGAGCCGTATGAAGCCAATTTCGTGAAAGTTGAGGCATCAGAGCTGAGAAGTGCAATTTTCCATATTTATGAAAATAATAGTGCAGGTGGTGAAGGAATACCCTGTGATTGTATAGAAGAATATAATGACACGATGAATTATCATTTTGTCATAGATTATTCTGGTTCCATGAAATTGAATAAAGGACGGGCAATAAGGACCGTAAAGAAGTTATATGAGCAAGCTCCTTCATCGGCCATTGTATCTATCACTGCATTTAGTACTGCATCAGAGGAGCTCTATGTTGGAAAGAAATCGGACATGAGTGTTGAGGAATTAAGTGTTCTATTAAAATCTTATGTTGCTAAAGGTGGAACTGATCCAACTCCTGGCGTAATTCACGGTCTTGGAATAGCAAAGGAAATGGCAGACAAGAGATTCAGCCACTTAATTGTGGTTACGGACCTTAATGTTGACCTGATGAACGACATAAGAAAAATCAAAGGGAGGATAAAGTTAATGGCAAAAGAAATTGACTTGGCCGCTTCTTGTGTTGCGGTGGACATTAATTCAACCGCTGATTTGTTGGTTTCTGGTCGAACCCAATTTGACTTAACCAGTGGCGTTTTTAGAGAAGTGTCTAAGGCGAAATTTGAGAAAGATCTATTTGAAACTTTTCGTAGAGCGTGTGATTATACGACTCAAACTTATCATTATAACCCCGCTGGGGATGCCGCTAAAAAGGAGGCAAAGAAATTTCTAAGGGTGTTGTTTCGAGAGTTAATTAGAGGCGGATTTAATTAAACAGAAATACGAACTTCTTGTAGCAGGAAGAACATTATTCGATAAATTGAGGTCTATCAAGTTTGGCTTAACGTGTTTGGATGTTTTTAGGATAGTCAAAACGAACCAGTGATCCGCAGCCATGATAAGCTGCTTCCCAGCCGTCAATGTCAAACTCGATTTTAGCAATTGCAGCTGTGGCCATTTCTATGGCCTGGCCGGTAAGTGCGTAATTCAGCTCGCTTATTCCCGGATTGTGACAAACAATACACAGGCTTTGGATATGGGCACCTACTTCGTTGATCACTTTTAGTATTGTGCTAGGTGAGGAGTGATATAGCCTTGGGTCTGTCATGAAATCAACGTCACCTTGTAGCGCTGCTTGGATCTTTTTCGCAGTGGTCAGCGCTCGTTTAGCTTCGCTGGAAATAATCAGGTCGGGAATGTCATTGCGGTCCTGCAGTCGGCGCCCCATTTCACTTGCATCGCGATCGCCCCTTTCATTAAGAGGCCGTTCAAAATCCGTCATTCCGCTGTCTTTCCAGCTTGATTTTGCATGCCTGATCAAATAAAGTGTTTTCATGAAATGCTTGTGATGGGTTTCCCCGCTTTTAGTCGTTGCTGTTTTATTTTATCCATATGCCTGTGCATGATCGTAAACCACAATGGTGGCACAAGAGCACACAGGATCATAACCGGGTATCCTGCAGGTAGCTGAGGGGCGTCACTGTAGCTTCTTAAGATCTGGTATTTCCTGCTTGCCATAAAGTGGTGGTCTGCATGACGCGTTACTTCGAATAGTATCGCTCTTCCGATTATGTGATCCGAATTCCAGGAGTGCATGGATTCAACTCTCTCATAGCTTCCGTTTTCTTTTAACCGTCTTACCAGGCCATAATGCTCGAGATAATTAACGGTTTCGAAGAAAAGTACACCTACAGCTGAGGCCGCGATGTAGCAGACGAAGGCAGTGGTGCCGAAAAAGTACCAAACAGTGATCAGCAGCGCAATCTGGAACACCGCGAACTGTAGCATCTGATTCCTGATCGAGAAGGCTCGTATTCCCTTTGATTTTAATCTTTTTAACTCAATTCTCCATGCTGAGAAATAGCTGAATGTAACTGACCGAAGCCAGAAGCTGTATAGATCTTCTCCTTTTCTTGCAGTTGCAGGATCCTTTGGTGTTCCTACATTTTTATGGTGGCCTTTATTGTGTTCAATGATAAAATGCATGTATTGGGTGGAAAGAAGTAATGTTTTTGCAAAAATTCGCTCGATCTTATTTGCCCGATGTCCCAATTCGTGCGCCACGTTTATTCCAAGAACTACGCATGCTACTCCAAACGAAATAACTCTGCCAACCAATTCGTGCCATTGTAGCTCTTGAGTTGTGATTCCGACCAAGAACAAAAGTAATAGGCCATATTGGATCGGCACAAGGCTATAGAGCAAAAGGTCATAGAATTTATCTTTTTTAGCACGGTCTTCTTCATCGGTAGTCATGTTGCGCGTGTTGACGGGCAGAATGAATTCAAAGATTGGAATGAGGAAATAAGCATAAACAGGCAGTAGCCATGGCCAAAAACCTGTCCACCAAAGTGAGAAGACACCGCATAGTGGCCCCGTGAAGATCATAAAATACTTGAGCTTTCTCATGTGATTGCTGTAGACTGAAGATAAGAATTAGCTACAATTAATCCAATAATAACGATTGTGTAAGCGTGGAATTTAGCTTGAGTTATTCTGTCACCTCTTCATTTTTAATTGCTTTTCTGAACACAATGTTGTTCTCGAATGCGTCCAGAACAATGGTTTGGGTGGTGTCTACATTTCCGGATAGTAATTGCTTAGATAATTCGTTCAGAACCTGTTTCTGCATGATTCTTTTAACCGGTCTTGCTCCGAATTGTGGGTCATAAGACAGTTGGGCCAGCCATTCTATCGCATCTTCTGAAGCACTGATCTTCAGATCCTTATTAGATAGACGTTTTTGTAGCTGTGCCAGCTGCATTTTGACTATATCTTTAATGTTGTTTCTTGACAATGGGTTGAACATGATCGTTTCATCGATCCGATTGAGAAATTCGGGTCGTACGGATTGTTTCAGAAGCTCATAAACAGCGACCTTGGTCTTAGCCAATACTGATTCGGTATTGCTTTCCGTCATTTCTTCAAAGCCTTCCTGTATCAGATGTGCGCCAATATTAGAGGTCATGATAATGATCGTATTCTTGAAATTAACAGTTCTGCCTTTGTTGTCGGTGAGCCTGCCATCATCAAGTACTTGTAACAGGATGTTGAAGACATCAGGATGAGCCTTTTCGATCTCGTCAAGCAATAAAACGGAGTAGGGGCGTCTTCTTACCGCTTCAGTAAGCTGACCGCCCTCTTCATAGCCTACATACCCCGGAGGTGCTCCAACCAGGCGAGAAACACTATGTCGTTCCTGATATTCGCTCATATCAATACGAGTCATTGATGTTTCGTCGTTGAACAGGAATTCTGAAAGAGCCTTCGCGAGCTCTGTTTTGCCTACTCCCGTGCTGCCCAGAAAAATGAATGAGCCAATTGGTTTTTGCTCATCCTGCAATCCCGATCTACTTCTTCTGACTGCATTGGAAACAGCTTCAATTGCTTCAGATTGGCCAACGACTCTTTTGCTCAGTACGTCCTCAAGTCTGAGTAATTTTTCTTTTTCGCTCTCAAGCATTTTGGTCACCGGAATTCCCGTCCATTTCGCAACAACATCTGCTATCTCTTCCGCATCAACCTCCTCTTTTACTAGTTTGCTATTCTTCTGTATTTCAACAAGTTTATACTTGTTTTCCTTAATCAAAGCTTCAGATTCCTTGATCTTTCCGTACCTGATCTCTGCAACAAGCTCATAATTTCCGTTCCTTTCAGCTGCTTCGGCTTGATGCTTCAGCTCCTCAATGGATCGTTTGGCATTTTGAATGTTCTCGATCACATCTCTTTCGGCAACCCATTTTGCTCTGAAATCAGTTCGTTGTTCATTGAGTTCAGACAGTTCTTTCCCGATTACCTTTAGCTTAGCTTCGTCATTTTCTCTCTTGATCGCTTCCCGTTCGATCTCCAGCTGCATGATCCTTCTCTCTATTTCGTCCAGCTCTTCCGGTTTCGAATTGATCTCCATTCGGAGTTTAGAAGCAGATTCATCGATCAGGTCTATTGCTTTATCAGGAAGAAATCGCTCGGTAATGTACCGCTGAGACAGCTCGACAGCAGCAATGATGGCTTCGTCTTTGATCATCACCTTATGATGTGATTCATATTTCTCCTTGATCCCTCGTAAAATTGAAATTGCGTCTTCCTGACTAGGTTCATCCACAAGTATTTTCTGGAATCGCCTTTCCAATGCTCTGTCCTTTTCAAAATATTTTTGGTATTCATCCAGTGTTGTCGCTCCTACGGCTCTCAGCTGACCTCTTGCCAATGCCGGTTTGAGGATATTTGCTGCATCCATGGCACCTTGGCCGCCGCCTGCGCCCACTAGTGTATGGATCTCATCAATGAATAGGATGATCTCCCCGTCGCTTTTTATAACCTCCTTGATAACTGCCTTCAGCCGCTCTTCAAACTCTCCTTTGAACTTGGCACCGGCTATTAGAGCCCCCATATCGAGTGAAAACAAGGTTTTTCCCTGAAGGTTTTCCGGAATATCGCCGTTGATAATTCGGTGGGCAATGCCTTCCGCTATGGCCGTTTTACCAACTCCCGGTTCTCCGATCAAAATGGGATTGTTCTTGGTTCTTCTTGATAGAATTTGAAGGACCCTTCTAATTTCATCGTCTCTACCAATAACCGGGTCAAGCTTGCCGTCAGCAGCGATCTGATTCAGGTTTTTAGCAAACTTCTCTAATGAATTGTATGTGCTTTCCTGATCCTGACTTACCACTCTTTCTCCTTTTCGAAGCTCATCTATAGCCAGCTTAAGGTTCTTTTTATTGGCGCCGTTATCTTTGAGCAGCTGTGTGGTGTTCCCACTGCTTTTAAGCATGCCTAACAGCAAATGTTCAATTGAAACGAACTCGTCATCCATCTCCCGCGCAATGTTAATCGCGTGCCTTAATGTAGCACCTGCATTTCTGCCAATGTTTGTTTCTCCACCCTGGACTTTCGGGTATGTAGCAATGATCTGGTCCAATGCTTGCTCCATAATACTGGGGTTTGCACCGATTTTCTTTAACAGAAACGGGGCAACAGATTTATCTGTAGCCAGAATTCCCTTCAGAAGATGGCCATTTTCAACGGATTGATT
>JAAZYJ010000026.1 GCA_014239715.1 Flavobacteriales bacterium | reverse complement strand
ATGGCCAGCAAGGCCTTGAGACAAATGGTGATGGATACACATTGGGGAGACCTGGATTATCTTTTTGTAGACCTGCCTCCCGGAACGGGAGATATACATCTTACGCTGGTGCAACTTCTTCCGCTAACCGGGGCTCTTATTGTTACCACCCCTCAGGAAATATCTCTTGCAGATGCGAAGAAGGGGGCTGCTATGTTTCAGTTAGACTCAGTAAAAGTTCCCGTGCTTGGTTTGATAGAAAACATGTCTTGGTTTACGCCGGCTGAACTGCCTGAAAATAAATACTATATCTTTGGAAAAGACGGAGGAAAGGGATTGGCAGAGAAATTAGGAATTAAACTTTTAGGACAGATTCCTTTGGTTCAGAGTCTTCGGGAATCTGCTGATGTTGGCAGGCCTGCAGTCCTACAGAACAACACGTTAGTTTCTGCCTGTTTTGACGAGTTGTGTTATGCTGCTGAGGAGGCTGTACAATTTAGAAATGACACAATGCCGGAAACACAGATTGTCAAGATTAAATAAAAGAGAATGTCAAAGAATAAAAGTAAATTAGAAACTAACGTAAGAGAGGCGATCTTAAAGCTAAAACCGTATCTCGAAGCGGATGGAGGCGACATGGAGCTGGTTGAAATTACTGCTGACAAGGTGGTTCGTGTGAAGCTGCTTGGCGCTTGCAGAACATGCAGGATGAGTGCAATGACCATGAAGGCAGGCCTGGAGGAATCCATTAAGAAGACGGCACCCGAAATTCTGCGGGTAGAGGCAGTCAATGAAGTTGAGGCCTAGCTGAGCTCAATACGATTAATGGAATTAAAAAGGGACCTTTTGGCCCCTTTTCGGTTTTAATTCCGCATCACTTTTTAATAAATCTTTTTGTGCTCTGCCAGTTCTTACTGTTACACACAAACAAATAGGCCCCGGGAGATAAGCTGGAAACATCGATCTGTGAGCTGGTTGAACTGACTGTGGTAGTCGCAACAATATTTCCCAAAACATCCATTATCTGAATGTTGATCATTGCAGCTGATGGTTTCATAAAATCCATATAGATCATATCCTTGGCCGGGTTAGGGTAGATCTTGATCTGACTGTCGTTTGTCATTTCATCCAAACCAACAATACCATCGGTGTCAAAGCAGTCCAGAGGTGTAGCGCAAACATATGATGAAAGGAAATTCCTCATGTACATTACCGTGGTGTCATAATATGCAGCACTTCCATTGTGAACAGGGTGTGCTGTGCCATCTACAGAATAGAAACAGTTTGTTACACCCACCTCGTTTAGCCGGTTATGGATATCGCTACTGCCTGATACAAGCAGTCCTATGGAGATACCCATTACGGACACGATACTCGTGCCATACGGAACCGTGCCGTCATTGGTGGAATGCATGCTTAAAAGAGGTAAATCTCCTGGTTTGATCCACGCTGTATCTCTTAGTGCTCCGGCAAGATTGATGACACCTTTCACTTCAGCAGGATATCCGGGGTTTCCGGAATTCCCCTCCAGACCGCCTCCGAGACCTGCTTGCGTTGTATCTACATAAGCCGGCATTTCAGAAAGCTCATCAAGATAAGCAACGTGAACAGCGGCAAAACCGCCTGCAGATGATCCTCCTATAAAAATGTTGTTGGTGTCAATCCCATAGGTATTCCCATTTTCCCTGGCATCCTTCCAGAAAAATCGAATAGCTGCTTTCATATCGTGATAAGCGCGAACAACGGCTTCAGTAGCACCAACTGAATCAATGCTAAACGGAAAACCTGCTATTCCTAGTCGGTAAGAGATCGATGAACAAACGTATCCCATCTTGGCAAAATCCTCTGATAATGAAGCGACATCACCATCTTCTTTGCTCCCAAGAATGAAACTGCCTCCATGCTCAAGAATAAGAAGTGGGCGCATTGTTTCTGTGTCCCCGGAAGGTTCGTACACGTCTAAAAGAAGGTCTTCTAACGCGACTCCGGTGGAAGAATAATTACTTCCATATAGAATGTCTGACGTTACATTCACTGTTGAGAAAATTTGTTTGGTATATCTGTTTCCGGCACATTGTGCTGCCGCAGCATAGGTTATAGTCACTAATAAAAGTGACACGTATAGTTTTTTCATAAGTTATGATTCATTTGGTTTATTGATACACGAATAGGGTGCTCAATTTAAGAATAATTAGGGTGATTATCAACACCTGTAATTGAGGGACGCACAATTGTTCTGAGGTATCGATAGCAACATAAATTGTTCATTTTCGATAAAATGACAGATCAACTTCATTTTAAGTATTGATTTTTGAACTATTTTTGCCGCCTGAGTTAGAATCATGATAGAAACAGATATCATTATTATTGGTGCAGGCCCGTGTGGTTTGTTTACGGTCTTTGAAGCCGGGATGCTTAAATTAAGGTGTCACCTGATCGACTCGCTGCCTCAACCCGGAGGGCAGTGTGCAGAGATCTATCCGAAAAAGCCGATCTATGATATCCCTGCCTTTCCCGAAGTGTTAGCGGGAGACCTTGTCGATCATCTGATGAAACAGATAGAGCCTTTTAAACCGGGATTTACCCTGGGAGAAAGTGCTGTTACTATCGATAAAGATGAAGATGAAAATTTCATTGTTACTACAAATAAAGGAACGGAGCATAAGGCACCAATCGTATCCATTGCAGGAGGTTTGGGAGTGTTTTCACCAAGAAAACCGCCAATAGCTGAGCTGAAGAACTACGAGGACAAAGGCGTAGAGTACATTATTAAGGACCCGGAGATGTATCGAGGGAAAGATGTGGTCATCTCGGGCGGTGGTGATAGCGCATTGGACTGGACCATTTATCTGGCTGACGGTATTGCGAACTCTGTTACACTTGTCCATCGAAGAAAAGGGTTTAAAGGTCATCCTGACTCAGCACAAAAAGTGCTAGACCTGGCAGATGCCGGAAAGATCAGATTCATTTCTGATGCAGAAGTGGTGGGTATTAGTGGAGACGATCATGTGGAAGCACTAACGGTAAAACACAAAGAAGAAGGTGAGATGAGGGTTGAAACAAACCATTGGATGCCTTTATTTGGATTGACCCCCAAGCTTGGGCCCATTGCTGACTGGGGATTGGAGATCGAGAAAAACGCTATAAAGGTGGATACTTTTGACTACAGCACCAATATTCCGGGTATATATGCAATCGGGGATGTGAATACGTATCCCGGTAAGCTGAAGTTAATATTGTGTGGTTTTCATGAAGGTACTTTAATGGTCCAATCAGCATTCAAAAGAATTTATCCGGATAAAAATCTGGTGTTAAAATATACAACCGTTGTTGGTGTAAGCGGTTTCGAATCTTAATCATTACGCATTGTCACTCATAAATGTAACCATAATTGACAGGGAAGGTGTTGAGCATAAGCTGGAAGGACCTACTGATATGAATATGAATATGATGGAGCTGTGTAAAGCTGCAGAGCTTCCCGTTGAAGGGACCTGTGGTGGGATGGCCATGTGCGCTTCTTGTCATTGTTATGTTGAATCGGATAATGATTTACCGGAAATGAGTGACGATGAGGAGAACATGCTGGATGAAGCATTTTTTGTAACGGATAATAGTCGTTTGTGCTGTCAGCTTCACTTATGCGATGACCTGGAAGGATTGGTGGTCCGATTGGCACCTGAAAGTGCTTAATGCTTTAATTCGCTTGGGATCACACAAACAGGTATAGGATTCATTTTGTGTTGGTTGGCCTTGTTCAATCTCCGATAAATAGAAAGCACTTCTTTTTCCCGTAGAGTAAGGCCGGATTCGTCGCCTTCAAAACCCATGGCCCATTCAAGCTCGGGGTAGCTTGCTCCAAGCTGATCTTCATCTGAACGATCGTCCCCCCACAAACCATCGGTTGGTTTTGCGTTTACTATTTCCTTGCTGATACCGAGCGCCTCAGCACACAATCCTACTTCCGATTTAACGAGATCTGCTAT
>JAAZYJ010000022.1 GCA_014239715.1 Flavobacteriales bacterium | reverse complement strand
TCCTCAATTCTTTGCACCTCCATTTTATCTTCTCGCTGAAACCGTTCATAATTGTCATAATCCCGTTCATAGTATTCCTGCCAGTCTTCAACGTATTCTCCTTCCTCAAGGTCATACTCTCTGTTCCAATGGTCCGTATTTCCATCAGGATTATTTTCGACATATTTTTCAGGATTAAAATTCGGATCAATCTCATCCATATCCGCTATCGCAATACCCTGTGATTTCAGTATCATCAATTTTCTGATCTTCTCGTATTCCTCGCGGTCGAATGGAGAAATTTTGATCTCTTCCTTCAGGTAATGATCATGTTCTAGACCAAATTCGTGATTCGGCACCTGACATAGCGCGGGCAACGCAAGAACAATGCTTGCGCAGAAAACCAATGCAGCTCTGCTAAAAAGTTCCCTCATCCGCTGTTTCATAAACTTTACTCCCTTTCCCAAAGGTTTTTAATCTTTCAAACATTCCGTGGGCCTCCTCTTTTTCCACGGTACCAAAATAAAGGAACCCATAAGCCAATGCAAATAAGGGTAGGATCAGGTGCACGATCAAGGTATAGTAAGAGCCGTCCACCACATTATAGATGAAGTCAGGACTTTCTGCCTGTGTTTCAATAAACCAACCCAGCACTTCCGTTTTGAATATCTCCACGATCAGTGTTGGGCAAAAGGCAGACAATATTGCCGGAATCATAAATACACAAAACAAGCCTACTCCCTTCATCCAGCTTTTGCCCGCAATACTCATCCCTCTTCGTATTCCCGCCACGTATTTTTTATTCTCCAAGATCCCGGGCAATGCCCAGTTAAAGAACAAGGGAGCTAAAAACACTGAAAGTAAAAGTAAGTACCAGGGAGCAAACGCAATGAGTAAAACCAAAACCGCAGAGATTGGTAATGTCCTGCTAAAATTCTTGATGTAAAATTTACTGAAGGATCTCCAATAGATGAAATCATCTCTTTCATGCACTTTGTTCTTGAACACTACCAACGCATGATAAACTGCCAGTAGATTACTTGCGATCAACAGGGCGTGCGCACAATATATCCATGGATTAAAGTCTTCGGAAAAGCTGAATGCAACACTTGCTTTTTGCACCCAGGTCAATTCGAAATTGTAAAATTCGCTTTGAGCAAACGAGAAATAAACAGTCAAAAAACTTCCCATTATAATAAACAGGAAAGCCTTGCCAAAAAGTGCCAACCCTTTTCGGTAAAAAATAAAGGCGTCATTAAATATATCCTGGACTGACCGAAGTCGGTACCACTCTATCATTTTTTCCTGAATGAAGATCGGTTTTTCTTCAAGCCTTGGATTAAAATTATTTCGTTTCGCTACAACAAACGGGTAGATTACAAAATAGAACAGAATGATCGCTGAACATATTCCGATAATGCTAACGTTTACTGTCAAATGCATATCAGGTCCATACCGCGAAACAAAAGCCTCAATAAATCCTGCCACTATCATAAACGGCGCTAACCCGATCATGATCTTCATTCCTCTTTTAGCGCCTACCAACATGGATTGAGCTCTTGTCATAGAGCCAGGGAACAGCATAGAGTTGCCAAGTGTAATCCCTGCCGCACCTGCAATAATGATCGCTGAAATTTCAAATGTCCCGTGTAACCACACCGTAAGCATACACACAAGCAGGTACCCTTTGAACTTATAGAAGGCCAAAAATGAACCCAACAATATCCCATTGTAGACCATGAAAAATCCAGTACCAATGGAAATTAAGATTCCCATAACAAAGGCCAGAAAAGACACCCTAAGATTATTGATGACCAGATCGAAAAACATGGTTGTTTCATCCTGTGTCTGGTAGACGCTGATCGGCTTGTTATCTGCAATACATTCTTCCTCATATAGTACCCTCCCCTCTCCGGCTACGATATCAAGGAAATAGGGATCGTCAACAGTGGAGGTCCATCCAATAACAAACCCAACAGCCATTACGATCAATGAGGTCAGTAGTGCTTTTCTGGACCGATAGATCTCAAGGGGCAGTCCTGTTTTCCAAAACTGGAACACCTTCCCAAACGAGTCTCTTTTTTTTCGATAAAGTCGGTCATAAACTTTCTGTGCCAATCCATTCAGGTAAACTCTTACCGACCTTTTAGGATAATGCGTTCGGGCATAGCTAAGGTCGTCCGTAAGTTCAATAAACAGCTTACTGAGCTCATCAGGATCTTTCCTGTTTTGCTGATACATTTGCTCGAACTTGTACCATTTTTGTTTATTTTGTTTGATGAACGAGGTTTCCTTCATTGGTGGCCTTTATAGAGCAACAACTAAAGGTAATATTATATTGAATAAAAGACTCCGAAGTGAAGACGATAGATATAGTTACGTCCAATAATGTTACCATACAATATGAGCTAGCCTCAATTGCAAAAAGGTTTGTGGGACAGCTGCTTGACCTGGTCATCTGGTGGGGGTATTTTGTGATCGCGATTTATCTTTCTAACATGATCTTTTCGGGAGTATTGAGCATGGCGCCAGAACATGTTACCTGGGATGCATGGGGAGAAGCTACGAATACGTCTTATTGGAAGTATCTGGTAGTTGCTATTCTGGCCCTGATACTGGTTGCTATCATATACATCCCTGTTTTCTTTTATAAGTTCTTGTGCGAATACTTGTTTTCGGGGCGCACCGTTGGAAAAATGGCTTCCGGACTACGGGTGATCAAGGTCAATGGGGAAGTCCCTTCTATTACCGACTACTTTCTGAGGTCTTCATTCATGCTTATCGATTTCTGGATGTCGTTGGGTTCTTTTGGGTTTTTGACCGCGTCCAGTTCTGACAGGAACCAACGAATTGGGGATATGGTTGCAGGAGCCGTTGTGATTCGAACAAAACCGAGTGTTCGCTATACAATGAATGATATTTTATCTATTAAGACGGCTGAAAATTACACCCCTCTATACCCGTCAGTAACACAATTAACAGATGACGATATGCTCCTGATCAAAAATGCGGTTGAGAGAGTTCGGCAGTTCCCTAACAAAAGACACAAAAAATTAGTGCTTGAGATCTCTAAACGATGTCAGAGTGTCCTTTCAATAGAGGATACACCTAAAAATAAACTAACTTTTCTGAAGACTTTACTTCAGGATTATATCGTATTAACACGTTCCTAATGGCAAAGCTATTTTTGGTTCCCACTCCCATTGGAAATCTTGGAGACATTACACTCAGGGCAATTGAAACCTTAAAGAGTGTAGATGTAATTCTTGCGGAAGACACAAGAGTAACGAAGAAGCTTCTTACCCATTACCAAATTTCAACCCCGGTTCGATCGTATCATCAGCATAACGAACATAAAATAGTAAATGAGCTGGTAGAAAGGATCAAAAGTGGAGAGCTAACCGCGCTGGTTTCAGATGCCGGCACTCCGGGCATTTCAGATCCCGGTTTTTTGTTAATTAGAAAGTGTAAAGAGGAAGGCGTACCATTGGAATGTCTTCCGGGGGCGACAGCATTGATCCCAGCACTAGTCAATTCCGGGATTCCATCCGATCGATTCTATTTTGAAGGGTTTTTACCTCAGAAGAAAGGAAGAAAGTCACGCTTGGCATCAATATTAGAGCTGGACAAAACCGTAGTTCTTTATGAGTCAACTCATCGGATCTTAAAGCTGTTAAAAGAAGTTAACGAATTAGCCCCTACACGTCAAATTTCCGTATCTAGAGAGCTAACTAAAATATTTGAAGAAAATGTACAAGGTACCGCGCAGCAGCTATTACAACACTTTGAGAGTGGCACCACAAAAGGAGAGTTCGTGGTGGTTATTGAAGGGCTCAAAATATAAGTTACTTGTTCTATTTATTTCTTTCAGTCTCACTTCCTGTTCGCAGGAGAATGTATCAACAGAATTTGATTTTCAGGCTGGAGACATTGTGCTGCAGTCTTTAAATTCTTCTCAATGTAATGCGATAAGAGAGGCAACAGACAGTTATTATACGCATTGTGGTATCGTTCTGCGGGATGGAGAGGACCTGGTCATCTACGAGGCAATAGGTCCTGTCAAGAAAAGTCGTTTGCAAGATTTTACGGGCTCAGGCATCAACGATCATTTTGTTGTGCTAAGGCCGGCACTCAAAGACCTTTCAAGTGCTGCACAAATGAAGAGGTACTGCGACAAAGAGCTCGGCAAGTCATATGACCTGTTTTTCAATTGGGATGACACTGAAATATATTGTTCAGAGCTGGTCTGGAAAGCTTACAAAACAGCCGGTATTGTGCTCTGCGAACCAAGACCATTAAAAGACTACGATCTTTCATCTCCGGTTGTGCAAGCGGTGATGGAGCAACGATATGGAGAAAAAATCCCGGAAGATGAATTAATGGTGGCTCCAAGTGATCTATTTTCATCAACTTTGCTGGAAGTTGTTTACGAAAATAAAAAGTAAGAGTATGATGAAAGCGGCCGTCTTAGTTGCCAAGGGAGACCCATCAAAAGCGTTTCAAATAAAAGAGGTGCCAAGACCAGAGCCACAAGGGCTTCAAGTGCTTATCAAGGTAGAAGCATTTGGCCTTAATTTTGCGGATGTTATGGCTCGTAACGGACTATACAAAGATGCCCCTCCGATGCCTTCTGTTCTTGGCTACGATGTCGTAGGGGAGGTAATCGAATCTAAAGACAGCTCATACCATCACTTAATCGGAAAAAGGGTAGTTGCAATGACACGATTCGGGGGGTACGCAGAATATGCCGTTACAGATGCAAGAGCATGCGCAATAGTTTCCGACTCTATGCCTGCCGGAATAGCTACCTCACTTGCTACCCAATATTGCACCGCCTACAGAGCCGCCTTTGAGGCTGTTAATCTATTTGAGGGAGATCATGTATTAATTCATGCTGCAGCCGGGGGCGTGGGCACTGCACTGTCTCAGCTAGCAAAAAATAAGGGGTGCATTGTTTATGGAACGTCGAGTAGTGAAAAGAAGTTTGAGCATATGCGCTCAAATGGAGTGGACTATCCCATAAATTATCAGAAGCAGGATTATTGTAAAGAGATCGAAAAACAAGGGCAGAAATTACAGGTCGCCTTCAATTCCGTTGGAGGGTCAACATTTAAAAAAGACTACAGCTTGCTTGAAAAAGGAGGCACATCAGTGATCTATGGTGCTGCTGAGCGCTCAGGCAAGAAGGGTGGCGGATTTGCAACACTTCAGCTAGCCTGGAATTTTGGGGTCATGTCGCCTATTCAATTTCTTATTAACTCCAAGGGAGTGATCGGAATAAACATGCTGCACATTGCAGATCATCAGCCTATGGTAATTAAACGATGTTTAGAGTCTGTTGTTAAAATGACCGAAAGTAATCAGCTTTCCCCACATGTTGGGGGAGACTACAGCATTCATGATCTTGGTAAAGCACATGCATTTCTGGAGGGCAGACAGTCAATTGGAAAAGTTGTTGTCCATTGGTAAAATCCTGGGAATAAAAAAAGGCCCATGAGGGCCCTTCTTATCATATCCTAAACAAATTTCTATTTGCTTTTTATGCCTTCTTTTACAAATTTCTCGATCGCCATTGTCATCGACGGAAATTCAGGCTGTGGTGCCCGAACATCTATCCTCAATCCGGCATTCTCCACCGCTGTGGCTGTTGTATTGCCATACACAGCGATCTTTGTTCCGTTCTGCTGAAATTTGGGAAAATTCTTGTACAAAGATTCTATTCCAGAAGGGCTAAAGAAAACGAGCATATCGTATTTTACATCCTCAAGGTCTGACAAGTCACTGCAAACCGTTTTGTACAAAGTTGCATTTGTGTAGCTCAATCCCAACGAGTCCAGCTGCTGTGGAATAATTTTTCTTTGAATATCTGAGCAAGGAACAAGGAATTTTTCATTCTTATGCTTTTTCAATATCTCGGTCATGTCCGCAATTGTCCTGTCCCCATGAAATATTTTTCTTTTGCGATATACAACATACTTCTGAAGATAGTAGGCAACTGCTTCTGAAATACAAAAATATTTCATGCTATCCGGAACATTAAACCTCATCTCTTCGGCTATCCTAAAGAAATGATCTACAGCATTTCTGCTTGTTAGAATGATTCCTGTATGATCAGATAAATTAATCCTTTCTTTTCTAAATTCTTGCCCCTCTATTCCCTCTACATGAATAAATGATCTGAAATCAATTTGTAGCTTGTATTTGTCAGCAAGAGCAAAGTAAGGCGACTTTTCGTTTTCCGGTCTTGGTTGAGAAACCAATATAGAATTTACACTCATCTACTATCCTTTTTTAAAAGTAATTCCTTTATTATGGTCTAGTTTCGAACTTTTAGCTAGTAGCTATCTTTATGGCCACAACCAATGGTGAAAATTCGAAGGCGCAAAGGTACAAAAATAAATATAAGAATGGAACAGACTCCCTAACCGAAATCAATATCGCCTTGAAAAGTCTGAGAAGATATAACAAGCCGACAATTACAATTGCGAACCCCACCAGGGCTGGCCTGTAGTCCAGATCAATGTAGGTAATCGTTACAATTATTGGAAAAAGAAGCAGTCCCAAATTCTGGCAAAACAGAATAATCGTGTAGCTATATTCACTGATACCTTTGTCCACTCCTAATACGAACTTCGCGAACTTGATCGATGTCAATTTAACAATGTAACAGCAAGTCATAAAAATGGTAATCTGAAAAAAACCTATCGATTGGTAAAAAGGTTTTTCAGGGAACCCGAGAATCTGAATCGAATAATATCCAAACAACCCGATCATGACCAAAAAATTAGTCATTAGCAAGACCGAAGCAGCACTTAGCATCAACCTTTCTTCTTTAAACGGTTGAATAATTCCTTTTCCTCTATAAAAAGAAAGTATGAGGAATCTGAATTTCCCGTTCTGACGAACCTTTGCAATGATCAATAAGAACAAGCAGCAAACGATCAACCCAAAGATCAGAGGGTTTCCTGCTAACGTTTCTGAAATACTGACCATTTTTCCCGGCATTTCTTAATCAATTTAGACCTTCTCGCCACTTTCATACAATCGGGGGGCACTGCATTCCGTAAGATCGTGAGCCATTGTCAATTTCTTTATATGTGATATATAATGGGGCTTAACACCGTTGCAAGTTCGTCTTTCAAAAGTAGGAATCACAATATATTTTAAGCATTATTCAAGCAGACAGTTACAAACACTAACAATTAACGGACATTTTGGCTATTTTTGCGCAGAATAAACCAAACTAATGAGTACAGACAGATTCGAAGCTCACGATTATTATTTAATGGATGAGCTCTTAACCGAAGAACACAAGTTAATACGAGATGCGGCCCGAGCCTGGGTGAAAAAGGAAGTGAGTCCCATCATCGAAGACTGCTTCGAAAAATGTGAATTCCCAAAGCATCTGCTTCCGGGGTTGGGAGAAATAGGTGCATTCGGTCCATACATCCCAGTTGAGTATGGGGGTGCCGGATTAGACCAGATTTCCTATGGTTTGTTGATGCAGGAACTTGAACGATGTGATTCAGGGCTAAGGTCTACAGCTTCAGTGCAAAGCTCCTTGGTCATGTATCCTATTTGGAAATACGGTACTGAAGAACAGAAAAAGAAGTTTTTACCTAAGCTGGCTACAGGTGAATGGCTTGGCTGCTTTGGTCTTACGGAACCCGATCATGGTTCTAACCCCGGAGGGATGGTAACCAATTTCAAAGATATGGGCGACCATTACCTTTTGAACGGCTCTAAGATGTGGATCTCCAACTCCCCGATCTCTCAGGTTGCAGTAGTGTGGGCAAAAGGTGAGGGCGGTAGAATTCATGGTCTTTTGGTAGAAGAAGGCATGGAAGGTTTTACAGCCCCTGAAATGCACGGAAAACATTCGTTAAGGGCTTCGATAACCGGCGAGCTGATCTTCGACAATGTCAAAGTGCCAAAAGAAAATTTACTCCCGGGTCGCAACGGGCTGGGCGCGCCTTTATCATGTTTGGATAGTGCTCGCTATGGCATTGCTTGGGGAGCCATTGGTGCGGCCATGGATTGCTACGATTCTGCCTTGAGATATTCAAAGGAAAGAATACAATTCAATAAACCCATAGGCAGCTTTCAGCTGATTCAAAAAAAGCTGGCTGAAATGATAACGGAAATCACAAAAGCGCAGCTGTTAACGCACAGGCTTGGAACCCTGCGCGATGAAGGTCGAGCAACTTCATCACAAATCTCTATGGCCAAAAGAAACAATGTGGAAATGGCTATGAAGATCGCAAGAGAAGCCAGACAGGTTCATGGTGCTATGGGTATCACTAATGAGTACAGTATTATGCGCCACATGGCGAATCTCGAATCTGTTGTTACTTATGAAGGAACGCACGATATTCACTTATTGATTACCGGGTTGGATATTACAGGAATCAGTGCTTTTAATTAAACTGAGCTCACCTACTACAGCGATCAATTCTGATGCCCATACACCTTGATGATGCAAAGAATTTTCATCCAACAAAGGGAGTAATCGGGCCTGATATAAAAAAGGCAAGGGCCCTGCCTGACTTAGCGTCTTTTATATCGACACCTCCTCGATCATGCTGAAAATGGTTGTTAAACTGGATTGTCTTGCAGGTATGCCCAATTGTGTCAATCGTGTTTTTGTAGATGGGCCTATTGCAATTACGGTAGCCCCCTCTGGTAGCTCATTGACCTGTAAGAATGCGCTGACATTTGAAGGGCTTGTAAAAAGATAATAATCAGATTCCTCAACAGGAACAGCCGCTTCATGCGTTACGTATGCCGTTACCCCTGACACTTGGTTCTTTGGAATAAATTTCTCTATAGTTCGAAGACTTTTGTTGCTCCCTGGAAAACACACTGTGCCTTTTCCGACAATTTTTTTAAACTGCTTTGCAACTTCATTTGGCGGTCCGTTACCGACAAAATTGCAAGGGCCAAATTCATTTAACACCTCAGCAGTCGCCCCTCCTATTGCAGCATATCTGGTCGAGTTGTTAACTCCCGTGTTTCTGAAGTATGCCCTGACACAATTAGCGGACGAAAAGAAAACCCAATCAGTTAAGGGGAAGTCCGTGCTAATAAACTCGATTTCGATTTGACTCCTGGCCCTTATTGTTGATCCGCGGCTCTTACAATATCTTTGCACAAAATGTTCTTCAGGCAAGTTCCTACTTACGTAGATCCGGCTTGGCGGGGCTTTTTTTTTTAATGCCTCAACTGCGGTTAGTGCTAAGCTTTCTGCGTCTCCGGTTCTATGTATTCTTACCGGCATGTCTTGCCAGTTTTCCGCTAAAGAAGCCCACAACCTGAATTCTTCACCATCACGTTCAACATATACACCGAGAGGAAGTTGGCACCCACCCTCCAGCAGGTTGAGCACTTTACGCTCAATTTGTACCGTAGCCAATGTTTCCGGATCCGTCAATTGAGTAAGAACCACTGCCAGCTTTTGATCATCCTCTCTTATTTGCAAAGCTAATGCTCCTTGCGCGGGTGCCGGTATAAATTCTGTAGGCAGAAGCTCCGTAACCTGAAATTCAGAAAGATCAATATTTAATCTACTTACACCTGCTTTGGCCAACATAATTGCGTCGTACTGATCTTGGGCCAACTTGTTGATCCTGGTTGGTACATTCCCCCTCAGGTCTTTCAATTCCAGATCCGGCCGAAATGCTCTGAGCTGGTTCTTTCTTCTCGCTGATGATGTTCCAATAATAGCATTGGCTTTTAGTCCAAATTTCATCTTAGGGTCGTAACTTTTTTTCGAGATGAGAATCAATTCGGACGGATCTGCTCTTTCGGGAACCGAGGCTACAATTAAACCCTTTGGTGGTGTAGTTTCCAGATCTTTATGCGAATGTACTGCGAGATCGATCTCTTCAGAAAGCAGCTGCTGTTCAATCTCTTTTGTAAAAAACCCTTTGCCTTCCAGTTTGTCAAAGCTTAGATCCTGAACTCTATCTCCTTGTGTCTGGATAATTTTGATCTCAGACTGCTGACCTAATTTATCAAGTTCGTTTTTTACGTAGTTCGCTTGCCATAGTGCGAGATCACTACCTCTGGATCCAATAATAATGGCCCTATCCATTTAATCTTTGGTAAGTTGGTCTTGTAGGAGTATGTCTTTAGCCAATTTCATCGGACCCGCTATGTACTTCTTTTCCATATACTCAACCACCTTATCAAGAACTTCTTTCGAGTTTTTATCTAAACTACTCACCTCATTTACAAAAACAGTATCGTAGGCTTTTTCCTTGATGTTCTTGACAAGCTGAGGAACCTGGCTCATTGCCTTTTCCACCTGTCGTTCTCTGAACGTCTTTCGAAATTCCTCAAGGTTGTTCTGGATGATCTTGTCGCAGACCACTAATTCTTTCTCTCTTTCTTTAAGATTATTCTCCGCAATCGCCCGCAAATCTTCAATTCCGATCATCTTGACATTGTAATCATCGGCTATTCTTCTATCAAAGTCGTTTGGAATTGCCAGGTCAATGACAACTTTCCTTTTCTTATCGCTTCCGAGTAATTTTTTATATAGCTCCGGATTAATGATGTAATGAGAAGATCCTGTACAGGAAACGATTATATCAAATCCAGCAGAGTGGTTGGCCAATTCTGCTAACGGTCTATTATCACATCCTAAAAGGGACGCAAGACCATCTCCATTTTTCATTGTCCTATTGAAAACCGTAAAATTACAGAATCCATGTTTTTGCAGGAATTTACACATGTTAGTGCTTGTCATGCCCGCACCAATCACCAAAATTTTTGCGTCCAGAGGTATATTCAGGTCCTTGATCTTTCTATATGCCAAAGAGACAATGCTAACCGGCTTAGTAGCAACATTGGTTTGCGTGTATACCTGTTTTGCTGCTTCAATTGATTTTTCCACTAAAAGGCGCAGGGAATCACCTGTTAGCTCAAGTTCTTTTGACTTCTCAAATGATTTTCTAACCTGTGTTATTATTTCTCGTTCTCCAAGGACAAGTGAGTCAATGCTAGAAGCCACTCTGAATAAGTGACTAATGGCGTCCATTCCCTCATGATACTCCGCATTTTGGCAAACAAACTGAAGTTGAGTCTCGTCCATTTCAGGATCGAAAGCATGAAAGAAATTAAGTAAGCAGTCATCATCGACTGATGTTGGTGATGTAAATATAAATTCTACCCTGTTGCAGGTCGAGAGGTACATCAATTCTTCAATATCCGTTTTATTAACAAGATTTTGAAGTCGTTGTGCAACATCGGCATCATCTAAATGAAACTCCCCGATCTTGTCCAGATCAACTGTCTTGTGTGTTAGCCCTATTATTTTAATTTCGTTCAATTCCGAGACGGTGTAAGGTTGAGCAAATTTAAATACCACGTCAAACAACATGTCACACTATTGTCATACTTGCGTCTGCAATTATATTTATAGACAAAGCCACTGATTCGGTCGGTTAAATTGTTATCTTGGAGTTCAACTAACTAGTTTAATAATTCAAATAATAGAGGAATGAAAAAGATTTTGATGATGTTGACAATTTGTGGAGCAGTGTCTTTTACAATGGCAGCGTGTGGTGGTGGTGAAGCTGAGGCTGCTGCCGATGCAACCGAAGAAGCACATGACCATGAAGATGGACATGACCATGCAGATGGAGAAGAACACAGCCATTAAAAATTAATGTAACTAAGAAGAAGGAACCTATATGGGTTCCTTTTTTTTTGCCACAAACAAACGTCACTTGCTTGAAAGTGTTATTCTTTGTGAATAGTTGCCTTCAAATACTCTCTGTTCATCCTAGCAATGTTCTCAAGTGATATCCCTTTTGGACATTCAACTTCGCAAGCGCCGGTATTGGTACAATTACCAAATCCTTCCTCGTCCATTTGTTGAACCATATGAAGTACCCTTTCTTTTGCCTCGATTTCGCCCTGAGGAAGCAATGAAAATTGAGATACTTTTGCGGCAACGAACAACATAGCTGATGCATTTTTGCAGCTGGCAACACAAGCTCCGCAGCCAATGCAGGTTGCAGCATCAAATGCCTTATCAGCATCAGCTTTGGGAATTGGAATTGCATTTGCGTCTTGCGAATTACCTGACGTATTCACAGAAACAAATCCTCCAGCCTGAATAATTCTATCAAATGCAGATCTATCTACAACCAGGTCTTTAATAACAGGAAAAGCAGTAGCCCGGAATGGCTCGATGTAAATAGTATCGCCACTTTTGAATTTTCTCATGTGAAGCTGGCATGTGGTTACACCCCTATCAGGTCCATGGGGCTCACCGTTAATGTGCATTGAACAGCTTCCACAAATTCCTTCCCGGCAATCATGATCAAAAGCAATAGGTTCCTTCTCTTGGGAGATCAGCTGCTCATTTAACACGTCCAGCATTTCTAAAAAAGACATGTGCTCTGAAATATCGGTTACATGGTAGGTCTCCATTCTGCCACGGGACTTGTTGTCCTTTTGTCGCCAGATCTTAAGTGTTAGGTTCATGCCTGTATAGATTGATATAATGTAGCCATTATTGTTTGTCTGTGTATCGCGTTCTTCTATTTATAACTTCGTTGCTTCACTTCAATGTTCTCAAATTTCAAGTCCTCTTTGTGCAGTACCGGTTCGGATGGATTATTCCCAAATGCCCATGCGGCGGCGTATGTATAATTCTCGTCATCCCTTTTTGCTTCGCCCTCATCAGTTTGTGACTCGTCCCTGAAGTGTCCTCCACACGATTCCTCTCGATGAAGCGCGTCATGTGCAAAGAGTTCTCCCAGCTCTAAAAAGTCTTCCACTCTTGCGGCCTTTTCCAATTCAGGATTAAACTCATACATACCGCCCGGCACAAAAAGATTTTTGTAGAAATCTTCCCGTATTTCCTGAATCTCCTGAACAGCAGATTTCAGATCCTTTTCATTCCGGGCCATCCCACATTTATTCCACATAACTTTTCCCAGCTTTCGATGAAAATGGTCAACAGACTTGGTTCCGTTGTTATTTACAAATGCTTCCAGTCGGTCTTTTACTGCCTGCTCAGCTTCTTCAAACTCCTTCGTATCTGTACTGATAGTCCCGGTTCGAATATCACTGGCAAGATAGTCACCAATGGTATAGGGAAGTACAAAATAGCCGTCTGCCAACCCCTGCATCAAAGCTGATGCCCCGAGCCGATTCGCACCGTGGTCAGAAAAATTCGCTTCTCCTGCCGCATAGCATCCATGTATTGTCGTCATCAGATTGTAATCAACCCATAAACCTCCCATTGTATAATGAACCGCTGGATAGATCTTCATGGGTGTTTTATAAGGGTTATCATCCGTAATCTTCTCATACATCTGGAATAAATTTCCATACTTGTTTTCGATCACCGCTTCACCCAGCTGTTTGATCTCCTCATTGGTCGGGTTACTAATTCCTTCGATAGTTGCTTCTTCTTTTCCGTATCTTATTATGGCTGAAGAAAAATCAAGATAAACCGCTTCTCCCGTTTCGTTAACACCATAGCCCGCATCACACCTTTCTTTTGCCGCTCTTGAAGCAACATCCCTTGGAACTAAATTGCCGAAAGACGGATATCTTCTCTCCAGATAATAGTCCCTTTCATCCTCGGCTAATTCTGTTGGTTTCTTTTTCCCGTTCCTAATATCCTTTACGTCACCCATGTTCTTAGGAACCCAAATCCGACCATCGTTTCTCAACGATTCTGACATTAATGTAAGCTTTGACTGATAATCACCAGATCTTGGAATGCATGTTGGATGAATCTGCGTATAGCATGGATTGGCAAAATAGGCTCCTTTTTTATGCGCCCTCCACGACGCGGTAACGTTTGATCCCATTGCATTGGTAGACAGGTAAAAAACATTTCCGTAGCCTCCTGTAGCTAGAACTACAGCGTGAGCAGAGTGTCTTTGCAGCTCACCTGTAACAAGATCCCTTGCAATTATTCCTCGTGCCTTACCTCCAACCAATACCAGATCAAGCATTTCGTGGCGGTTGTACATTTTTATTTTTCCCTTTCCGATCTGGCGGCTCATTGCTGAGTAGGCTCCCAATAGCAATTGTTGACCTGTCTGCCCTTTTGCATAGAATGTCCTTGATACTAGAACTCCACCGAATGATCGGTTGTCGAGCAGGCCCCCATACTCTCTAGCAAACGGAACCCCCTGCGCAACACACTGATCAATAATGTTCGCTGAAACTTCTGCCAGTCTGTATACATTTGATTCTCTTGCTCTGTAATCACCGCCTTTTACGGTATCATAGAACAATCTATAAACAGAGTCCCCATCATTTTGGTAATTCTTGGCCGCATTTATTCCTCCTTGAGCCGCAATGGAATGCGCGCGCCTTGGGGAATCCTGAAAGCAAAATGACTTTACATTATACCCCATTTCGGCCAGTGAGGCTGCGGCCGAACCTCCGGCTAAACCAGTGCCAACTACAATTATATCTATCAATCGTTTGTTCGCCGGATTAACGACATGGATGTTGTTCTTATGATTGGTCCACTGATCTTTAATCGGTCCTTTAGGACATTTTGAATCTAAATCCATAATTCTAAGCTAAACTTGCGTAATGTATAAGTAGATTGGAATCGCTGCAAAAGCAAAAGGAATGATCACTGCAAATGTTTTACCGGTTATTTTGATCAATCCGTTGTACTTCTTATGATTAATACCAAGGGACTGAAATGCGCTTGAAAATCCATGAGACAGGTGAAATGACACGGCTACCATGGAAATAACATATAGAATTGTCATCAGAAGCGCCATTGTGCCATTCTCTTTTTTACTAAAAAAGTCTTTTGTCACTTTACACAGGTCTCTTAATGCACGGCCTTTATCGTGTGTTCCGATAAATACGTGGCTGTATCCATTAACTTTCTTCAAGTGTGAGTCTGCATGTTCAATGCCATCCGCTGTATAAAAATTTCCTTCATCATTCATTTGGATTGGGAAGTTGTCATCATAATGCATCGGAGCCCAGAAATTGATGAGGTGAACAACCACAAATACCAATAACAAAGTCCCCATCCAGCCCATAGTCCTTGACGCAAATCCGGAATTTTTACCGGGTCGATTGTATTTATATCTGGTATCTCGCGCTCTTCGGTTCCTGATCACAAGAAACAATGCCAGCAAGACATGAAGCAAAATTAAAATTTTTGTCCCCCATGCAATGGTTTGAATCGCAGGGTGGGACGACATAAACTCTGCATAATTGTTGAACATAACTGTACCTTCCCAACCACTAATGAACAGTTGTAGGTTTCCAGCTAAATGACCAGCTAAGAACAGACATAGAAAGAGACCCGTTAAAGACATCAACCACTTCTTGGCAATAGACGACTTTAGAATTGCCGATTTACTCATATTGGAAATTCAATAGTTGAACTGCAAAAGTAACTGCCAAGCTATGCAATATCAAGTTGAT
>JAAZYJ010000266.1 GCA_014239715.1 Flavobacteriales bacterium | reverse complement strand
TTTTCTCCTTCAGGATCATCGATCCAATTCGATTTTTCACCAAATATTATTGGATAAGGTAAAAACTTACAGTACTTATTCAGAATTGTACTAATTCTGGATTCTTCAAGGAATTCGGTCGAATCTTCGCTTATGTGCAAAACGATATCTGTGCCTCGTTCTGCCTTTTCCACTTCTTCAATTGTAAATTCAGGAGTTCCGTTTGATTCCCACTTTACACCTTTCGCACCTTTTTCATGTGATCTCGTAATGATGTTTACTTTATCAGAGACCATAAAAGAAGAATAGAACCCTAATCCAAAGTGCCCGATGATCGCCTCTGCTTTGTCTTTGTATTTTTCAACAAATTCTTCAGCTCCTGAGAAAGCGATCTGATTGATGTACTTGTCAACTTCTTCTCCTGTCATACCTATTCCTCTATCGCGAATGGTAATTGTTTTCCCCTCCTTGTCAAGTAGAACTTCTACTTTTAGATCTCCTAATTCGCCTTTATATTCTCCCAGCGAAGAAAGTGTTTTGATCTTCTGAGTTGCATCAACTGCATTCGAAACCAATTCTCTCAAAAATATTTCAGTATCGGAATACAGAAATTTCTTAATTATCGGAAAAATGTTCTCTGTTTGAACGTTAATCTGACCTGTCTGCATTTTTATAGTTGTTAATTATTAATAGTTTTTCTTCAATTCAATAGAATCGTTTGCCACAGTTCAAAGCATGTGCCAACCGGACATTTGTGACAAAATGGCGATTTGACAGCAACAATTGACACATCCCAAATGTATGTTCAGGTAGAATGGCTGACGAAAGGACAGTAGGTAAAACGTAGATTAAGGCAATAAGAAGCAATATTACCTTTGATCAGAAGGTTTTCTTCTTCCACACATAATCGCTTGGAAATAGGCGAAAAACAAATGAAGAAAATACCGTTACTGCACAAAAAAGTATACACATAAAAAAGAAAAATGCAATACGATAGTAATCGAAATAGTCGATCTCTACTCTACTTGAGTGCATGATCATCGATGTGGGAGTGAGGATCGAAAAAACCAACGCCAAAGAACATGCCAGTGCCACCATATGCCTGTAGGATCTTAAGGGCAGTGCCAATAATTTCTTGTACCAGGCCAGATCATTACCCCATTGATGGATCAAATAATATTTACCGTTTGATAGCGGCGTGAAAAGCAAGGGGTCCGCATTTTCATCCTCTAATTCAAAGCGTCGTGAAGGAGCCAGAACCCTGAATTTATTTACTTCTGTGCCCGTGACCCTTCTTATATGCTTAATTTCGGCAATGGCATTATATGGGATCTCTCCTAAAAAATATTTGGAAGGCAAAAATCTCAATCGATAATCAATGGCTATTTTTTTGATCTCATTGAGTGTATAGATCCGATCACTATCAAGGAGCAGTTCATCGATCTCCTGCGCGCCACAGTTTGAATTCCCCAATGCATCTTTAATTCTGCAGTCCTCGAACTCCTGTTCAATATAAATCGTTTTTGCAATGCTAACGGGACAATAATCTGAAGCCAGCTCTTCGCGTTCACGCGTTAATTCATCTCTTACATTCCACCTTTCGAACATGAACTAAATATACAAAAAAGAGGAAATTTGTTTAGCTGTAAAGAGAATACAACTACTACATAGCCGTAAATAGCAAGTCGATCAGTTCCTGCTCGTCGCCTAGTGATCTGCTCAACCGAGGGAGGTCCGTTTCTGCTTTTTCTTTAAATCGCTTTTTCTGATTCGAACGTGAAGCTCCGGCAGCGTTTACACTTATTGACTCGAGCAGAACATCCTCATTCGATCCAATTTCACTCGAACTAATATCCTGGCTATTAAAGACGCCATTGCTAACGGCATTGTCCAGTTCAGCAGCAGAATTTTTAACGTCGTCTAAATCGCGTTTTTCAGCCTCAACAACCATCTCTTCTGACGCAAGGCTCTTATTTAATTCAGAAGATTTTGAAGGGCTGACGATATCTCCTTCACGCGCATATTTATCCTCGATATCTTCACTGCTCCACCCATCTTTCATCGGTGTATTGGCAACGTCACCAAAATAGCCTCCAGCTAATCCACTCGCAATAGAATCTAGCACCACCGTCTCTGCTACAGTAGTTAACCTTTCCATATTCTCTTTCATCTCTGGAGCTTCGTTGAATTCTTGTTCCAAATCAGCAACGATTACATTGCCTTTTTCATCTTCATCCAAAGCCGTTCCTTCCTCTCTCTCACTCAATTTACCTGTAGCATTAGCCTTGTCATCCAGTTGCGGAGGCCCAGGCTCGGTTTCTTTTACTTCTTGATAAGCAACGTTTTCATGTTGCTGGTTGAGGTCACCCCATGGAATAAGGACAACGATCAGAATAACTGAACAAGCAACCAAGCTCATCTGAAACCCCGGCTTTGAGAACAATGGTCTTCCCACAGGAAACAAGAACCCCGATATGTTCTTCCACCAGGCAGCAATACTCATCGAATCTTCCTTGTCAAATTCTGCCATCAAACGATCCTTTATGGCATAAGGAGGAACGATCTCTATTTGAGCCTCAGCTGTATTAGATATGCTCAAAAGTGTCCTTCTCATAAGCAAATATTCTTCTTCCGAATGAACAAACTCATCCACAAACTTTCTTTGCTCAGCATCAAGGTCATTGTACTCCT
>JAAZYJ010000400.1 GCA_014239715.1 Flavobacteriales bacterium | reverse complement strand
CCTCCTATTAAAATAATGCTGACAAGGATTGTTACCCATTCACCTTCCCGCAAATACATGCCACCTAGTGGGAGCATTTGTTGAATAGGAGGGTTTGTGAAGGATATGCCGTATGAACCGAAAAGTATCCGGTACAATTCCTCCATCGCAATGAACAGGCCGATGGAGGCAATCAAAGGGACAAATGGGGGTTGATCCAGAATAGCTTCATAGCATAAACGGTAGATAATTACGCCTAAAATGCCTACTCCAAATATGGAGACGATTCCACTCAACATCAGACTTCCGGAACTGTTGTATACTAAAACACTGAAGTATCCACCCAAGGTATATAGTCCGGCATGAGCTACATGCAGGATACGTAACAAGCCGTAAACGAGGGTCAGACCCACTGCAATCAAGGCGTAGATACTGCCTTGCAGAAGACCTTGAAGAAAGAGTTCTATATAAAGCATCAGTCAGGAAAATGATGAGAAAGGGAAGCATCACAATCTTAGCATGCTTCCCTCAAAAGAATTAGAAATCAAGACTCTGGTGGAGCCAGCAGGTTTTGATCACGGATTTCAGAATGGTAGTGCCATTCGCCTTTACGGACAATCTGAATCTGCACATTCTTGCGGACTTCTCCAATCCTGTTGAATGAAATTTGACCAGTGGCTGCGGTAAGCTGTGTTTGGGAAATGGCTTGGCGGATTGAATCCGGGTTGCCCGTTCCAGATTTACGCATTGCGTCAACTACAACTTTGATGGCAGTATGAGTTGAAGCAGACACCATGTCTACTTTGTTTCCAGTAAATTTTTCATATTCTGCAATAAAAGAAAGAGTCTCAGGTTTATTTGAATCACGGTCCAGGGAAGTTGTAATGATTACACCTTCCGCAGCAGTTCCTCCAATCTTAATGAAGTGTTGTCCGTCATATCCCTCTTGCCCAATTACAGGCACAGTCACACCACCGGAACGGAGTTGATTGACTAACGGTCCTGCGGTGAAGAAATAACCTGAAGCGTAAATCGCGTCCGGTTTGTCTGCTCTTACCTTAGCCACTATTGGACCAAATTGCCGGTCACGAATTGAATACTCGTATTCGTTAATAATCTCTATTCCAAAGTTTGCGGCTTCAGCCTTGAAACCAGTGGCAAGAGACTTCCCAAAGTCGTTCTTCAGTGTGATAACAACTACACGTTTTCGCTGCATAGTTTGTCCAATAAGCAAGGCACCGGCACGACCTTGCACCTCTCCCATAAATGAAGTCCTGAATACATAATTTCCGCTTCGGGTAATGTCAGGGTGAATAGCATAAGCCGAGATATATGGAATTTCTGCGGCTTGAAATACCCCTGCAGCGGCTCGTGTAGAACCAGAATAACTTCCGGATACTGCCACTTTGACACCATCCTTTTCGATCAAGCGATTGGCAATCGGAACGGATTCCTTAGGTGAGGCTTGGTCATCATAGATTACCAGCTTGATCTGTTTACCGTTGATGCCACCTGTTTCGTTTGCTTGCTTAACTGCGAGTTTAGCTCCGTTGAGAGCCGATTCCCCATCTGCTGCTGCAAAACCGGTCAGGGGGACATTGAAGCCGATTTTAACTGTGTCTGCCCAGGTAATTCCGAAAAACATGAAAAGTACTGGAATTAAAGAAAGAATATATTTGAGTTTCATTTGTACCTCTTGTATAGATTGAAATAATTTATTGATAGGCCAATGCGTAGCCATTGTTTAAGTTATAGTACTGCTGTTTTCATGTTTACGAGTCAGGTGTCTCCTTTGATTTAAGGGGATAAAAGTAGAGTGTTTTAGTCATTTCTATGAAGCAATAATTAAAATAATTTTAAATCAAGAATATTGTACACAATGTTTTGTTAGTATTTGTACATACATATTAATAATATTTCAATACAAAATAACCTCTGTTATTAAACTTTCTTCTGTTGACAAGCCTAAAAATCTTGTCAGAT
>JAAZYJ010000023.1 GCA_014239715.1 Flavobacteriales bacterium | reverse complement strand
TGGAGGAAGGGGTTACCACCAAGATCGAGGAAGCCTTAAAGAATGTTTCAGGGATCGACGAAATAACATCCACTTCATCCGAAAACTTTTCAAACATACAAGTATGGTGTTATACGGATGAAGACATTGATGAAATGCTCACCAAGGTCAAAAATGCCGTAGATGCTGTCAATGGCCTACCTGCTGCATCTGAGCAGCCTCTCGTAGTGAAAAATTCATCTGGCAGGATGATGACAACGGCATCTTACATTTCGCTTTCAGGACCCGATGATCTGGATCGATTAAAAGAAGTAGGTGATCAGGTCGAAAGAGATTTTTTGAATTCGACCGCTGTCTCGAGCATGGATAAATTCGGATATCCGAACAAAGAGATCGTTGTTGAAATAAGAGAGTCAGATCTTCAGAGATACAGCCTGACCTTTAATCAGATAGTTCAGTCAATAAGCATGAACAACCTTGACTTTTCAGCAGGCCTGATCAAAACCAGCACGGAACAAATGTATATACGGTCAATGAGCCGATCTACAGACCCTGAAGACATTGGGAATATTGTGCTGTACGCACAACCTGATGGGCAGAAGATTATGGTTAAGGATGTGGCCAATGTCTTCCTCGATTTTGAAGAAGTATCATCAAGGTCATATGTTAATTCAAAAAGGAGTGTAACCTATCTTATACGAAAGCTGCCGAATGATGATCTATCCAAGATCGCTTCGTTTACTGAAAGCTATGTTGAGGAATTCAATCGTGATCACGATGATTTCGAAATGAAAATAATGTTTCAGTTCTCGGAGATGTTGGACGATAGAATTGAGCTGCTGGGGGTAAATTTGTTTTTCGGGCTGTTGCTTGTGGTTTTTGTGTTAAGTCTTTTCCTCAGGATCAGATTATCCTTATGGGTAGCTTTTGGAATACCCTTTTCTTTTATTGGGATGTTTGCCTTAGGAGCCATTTATGGCATGACGGTAAATATGATCTCGCTGTTTGGGATGATCATGGTTATTGGAATTCTTGTTGACGACGGAATTGTTATAGCAGAGAATATTTATTCGCACTATGAACGTGGGAAATCTCCGATGTTAGCTGCCCTTGATGGAACCATGGAGGTAATGCCCTCTGTATTTACTTCAGTCATAACTACTATAGTAGCTTTTGGGTTTTTGTTCTTTGTTGAAGGAGCAATGTCGTTTATGGCCGAGATGGCCTTTGCTGTTGTTGCCTGCTTGCTTTTGTCATTGGTTGAGGCTTTTTTGATACTTCCTTCTCACCTTTCTCATGATTGGATCTTAAGCAGAAAGAAAAAAACAAAAGGAATTCGGTATAGATTGGAGAAAGGAATAGAGTGGTTACGCAGTGGTTACGCGTGGCTGCTAAGAGGGATCTTAAAAAGATACCGGGCATGGGTATTTTTCCCGTTCCTGTTCATTCTTGTTACGGTTTATCTTCAGGCCAGCGGTTATATCGGATGGACATGGTTCGAAAACCCTCCTTTTGATTCTATAACTCTAGCTGCTGCATTTAAGCCCGGAGAAACGGATGAGCAGACTGAAGAATTTCTGTGGTATGCACAGGGTAAAATTGATTCGCTAGGTGCTCTGTTGGAAGAGGAACTGGGTGAGAAAGTGATCGCCTATGTGTCCTTAAACATCGGAAGTGCATCGGGTCTGGGAGAAAACGGACCACATGCCGGTACTATCAGAGTTTCTACGGAATCTTCAGACAATATCGACACCAGGGCGATCGCCAACAGAATTAAGGAGTGCATTTCTGAAAGTTGGCAAAACAGGTTGCAAAAATTTTCGGTTGGAGGGGAAGAACAGTTTGGGAAACCCATTTCGATATCTCTTGTTTCAGAAGACGACAAAGAGCTGGCCGAATGTGCATTTTGGTTGAGAAATGAATTCGAGGGCATGGAAGGATTGAATGACGTCGTTGACAACTCAGGCATTGGCAATAGAGAGCTGCAAGTATCACTTAAACCCCAGGCAAGTCTTTTAGGTCTGACATTAAATGACGTGCTTGGGCAGACCAGACAAGGCTTTTTTGGTGCTGAGGCACAGCGTTTAATTCTTGGAAGAGATGAAGTAAAAGTATGGATCAGATATCCACGGTCAGGAAGAGCTAGTTTAGCCGACCTGGATAACGTGATGATCAAAACAACAAGTGGTCAGCGTTTTCCATTTCACGAGCTTGCTGATTATACCATAAAACGAGGCAAAGTTGAGATCAATCATTTAGATGGTAAAAAAGAAATTGAAATTTCCGCTGATGTTACCGATATGACTAAAGTAGGAGAATACAGTGGAAGGATATATGCGGAGCTGGTTCCTCAAATTGAAGAAAAATTCCCGAATGTTCAGCTGAACATGAGGGGTCAGTCTGAAGAGGGGATGGAAAGTCTTTATTGGTTTTTGATCGCATTTGGCGCTTCCATTATGATGATGATGATCATATTATCCCTGAATTTCAAATCATTTTATCAGGCCAAACTGATTCTGATGGTCATTCCTGTTGGTTTCTATGGGGCAGTTCTTGGACACGGAATAGAAGGGTTTAATTTCTCAACGCTTGGCTTATTTGGGGTCATTGCTCTTGCAGGAGTGCTGGTTAATGACTCTGTGGTTATGCTGGACACATACAACAGGTTGCTGCGAGAGGGAGCAGATGTAAAAACAGCGGCGTATGAATGTGGAAAACAGCGATTCAGACCTGTGATCCTTACTACTATTACAACAGTATCGGGCTTGTATCCGTTGATCTTAGAGAGCAGCTTCCAAGCTCAGTTCTTGGTACCTATGGCTATTACAATTGCTTATGGTGTTTTCTTCGGAACAATAATTCTGATCTTCTTTTTTCCCGCACTGATCCTGTTTTTTGCAGATATGAAGAGATCCAGGTGGTGGCTCTGGCGTGGTGGGAAGTATCCTCCGTCCAGAATTGAAGTTGAACCCATAACCAAGATCATGAAAAGGGAGCTGCAAATGAAAGAAATTACAAATGCCAATCAGAAATATTCAAGGTTGGATTTGGAAGGAAAGGAGGGTGGTCATGAGTAGATGGCTCGTGCTAATTGCAATCTTACAGCTCTCATTGGTAGGGTCTTCTCAAGACAAACTCTCTCTTCAGGAAGCGATCAATGTGGCTTTGCAAAATAACTTTCAATTGCAGATTTCAAATTTGCAGACTGCCCAAAATAAGATAAACAATACATGGGGGCAGGCCGGTAGGTATCCGATGATATCTCTTTCCGCAACTCAAGGAAACAACGTGTCTGATCAAAGTCAGAACCCAACGTCGTTCATTCAGGCCTTGTTGATCTCAAATTCTGTTCAGGGAGGAATGGATCTGAATTGGACATTGTTTAACGGATTTACAGTAAAAGCAAATAAGGAACGGCTGGCTCAGCTGGAGGAACAATCGATGGGCAATGCAGCAATTGTTGTTGAGAACACGTTGCAGGCAGTAATTTTGGCTTATTACAATGTGCAGCTTCAAAAAGACAAACTTGACTTGTTAGCTGAGGTTTTGGAGCTGTCAAAAGACAAATACATTTACAATAAACTGAAAAGTGATCTGGGAACCGCTGTTTCAACGGATGTATTGCAATTCCAAAATCAAGTGTTGATAGATTCCTCTAATGTAATGGTTCAGGAAATAGCCCTTGGTAATTCCCGTAGAAACCTGAATATCATTATGGGTGCTCAGCCTGAGGTCAGCTATGATCTGTCTGACAATTTGTTTGAAAACTTTCCTGAATTTGAACTGTCGGATCTAAAACAAAAGATGGAGTCAAATAATCAAAACCTGAAAAACCAATACATTAATTCTGAAATTTTCAGACAGGACGTAAAGCTTGCAAAAGCAAGTATGTATCCCGTAGTTTCATTCAATGCAGGGGCATTAATGAATAACAGCTCCTACAGGATCTCGGATTTCCCGTCTCAGTCAGGTACCAACATCAATTATTATGGAAACTTCTCGTTGTCATTTACTCTTTTTAATGGTGGGAAGGTAAAACGGGCAATTCAAAACGCTGACATTCAAACAAAAATAAACGAGCTTCAGGTAGGTGAGCTGAAACAAACATTGAACAGAGATCTTATTCAGGCTTATGAATTGTACGAGATGCGAAAAAAGATCTATGCATTAAATCAACAATCTGTGAATGTGGCTAAAAAGAACTTGATCGTCGCAAAAGAAAAATATGATATAGGTGTGATGAATTCATTCAATTTCCGGGATGTGAACCTGGTATATCTCAATTCAGGGATGTCGGCTATTGAGTCATTATACAACCTGATTGATTCTAAAACAGAGCTGACCAGATTGACAGGTGGTCTGCTCCAGCAACAACCAACGGAGTAAAACAGAATACGATTCGGTTCAATTTAATTTCAAAACTACGGAAGCGAGAATCTGATTAGCGACCGAATGGATGCGAGATGAGCCAGAAGTAGAATGTGTACAGCTGAATGCCAAATAAAATTGGCAGGACCAGCATCCTCCATTTCACATTTTTAAGCCAATAACCAAAAAGAAACATAAAAGGAAAGATCGTGCTGATGTATCTGGGCAGTCCTTCTACATTACCGGCGGCAAGGGGAAGTAGCAGCGGAAGCCAGAGAATGAGATTGTACCCTAATGTGAGTTTTTTCATTCCTAAAAAAGCAATGACCATAAAAACAATAGCGTAAAAAGAGTTAAACTGTCCCACAAAAGATCCTGACCTGAAGAGTCCCGCCAAAGGAAACATAAATGCTCTATTCCAACCCTGCTGTTGTGCCGTTGAATAGGCGAAAGGGTCACCTGTATTTACACTTTGAAAGTAGCAATATCCAACAAAGGCAAGAGCGGGAAAAATCAATGGAACAAGACCAATTATAGCATCCTTGGAAAGTAACGATTTACGCAATTTCAATTTGTCAAGAACGCCTTGGTTCTCAAGAATGAAAATTGCGAGTGGCAACATGAGGACAATTCCGCTGGCTCTGAGTATCACAAGGTAGGAAGCTAAACAGGCAACCATTATCCAACGCTTCTTAATCACTGCCAGCATCAACCCAATGAGTAAAGCACAAAATATTGATTCGGTATACAGCACCGAAAAGTAATAATGAAACGGAAAACACATGAAAAGTAAAGTGGCAAAAAATCCATGCTTATTATCATTGAACCAAATACTGGCAAGCCAATAAAAAAGTACAAAGGCCAATAGTGAAAAGCAGAAGGATAAAATAAACCCGGCAGTGTTAAAGCTAAGACCAAGAGAACAAAGACCTTTGATCAGAATTGGATAGCCAGGCATGAATCCCCAGTTGGACTGGTGAAATGACTCCTCATTACTCCAGCCTAGATCTTGGGCATCTGTTATTTCATTGTATCCGTTGGTACAGATGTCTTCATACCAATAGCTGTCGTTTCGCTTGAATAAACTAACTATACCTTCAGGATCATGACTAAAACCAAAGTCCTGACTCATCGAATCGACAACAAATGCAAAAACCACGTACAGCACCTTGATCAAGATGGCGATCAGAATGATCCGGATGATATGGTGCTTTTTTGCTTTCATTTTATGCCAAAGTTAATGTAAGAACTTTTGGACTTGATAAACCTTGAAGAATTACTCCTTTGATGCGCAATAAAGTAGTATGCATGCATAATATTTTTCGCAAAATGGTATGCATGCATAACAAATATGTTTATATTTGAAAGGGGGATAAAAGTAAAATTTTTTGGAAAAGACAATTAAGCAGGAGGAGGCCATTGATTTTCAAGTTCGTTGGGCCTGGCACAAGATCATCAAAATGTACAATGCTGAAGCTGCCAACTACGGGTTGTCGATGGCAATTGGTCAGGTGCTTCTGAATATCGATAAGGACGGAACACCATCCACCAAACTAGGGCCGAAGATGGGAATGGAACCTAGAAGTCTTACCCGCATGTTGAAGTCGCTGGAAGATAAAGGACTTATTTATAAGCAGGCTGATGAAGTGGATAAACGCACGGTAAGGGTCTATCTTACAGAAGAAGGAAAAAAGAAACGAAAACTAACTCGTAAAACGGTATTGCACTTTAATAAGTTCATGAGAGAGAATATCCCAAAAACCAAAATGAAACACTTTTTTGATGTACTCACCAAAATAAGTGAACTGATTGATGAGAATGACATTTACGAGAAATAACAAAGAAAATAGTTAAAATAAAGATGAAGAGAAACATCAGAAAAGTTGCGGTCTTAGGATCAGGAGTTATGGGTTCCGGAATAGCATGTCATCTGGCCAATGTTGGTTGTGACGTACTGTTGCTTGATATTGTGCCTAAGGATGCTGAGGATTCAGAAGACCAGAACAAAAGAAATTCGATTGTTGATAACGCCTTGAAAGCAGCCATAAAATCGCGTCCTGCACCTTTGTATTCCAAAAGCTATGCTTCCAGAATAACAACAGGTAATATGACCGATGATATGCATGCGATCAAAGATTGTGATTGGATCATTGAAGTCGTAGTGGAAAGGCTGGACATTAAGAAAATTGTATTTGAAAATGTTGAAAAACACAGAAGTAAAGGAACATTGATCACTTCGAATACGTCGGGAATTCCTATCAACATGATGTTAGAGGGAAGAAGTGATGATTTTCAGAAACACTTTTGCGGAACTCATTTTTTCAATCCACCTCGCTATTTAAAACTTTTGGAGATCATACCAACACCTAAAACCGATCCTGAGGTGGTGGAGTTTTTCATGGAATACGGGGCGAAAATACTAGGCAAGACCATGGTGCTTTGTAAAGATACACCGGCATTCATTGCAAATAGAGTAGGTGTGTATGCAATTCAGGACCTGTTCCATACAGTAGGAAAGATGGGCCTAACAGTTGAAGAGGTGGACAAATTAACAGGACCTGTTATGGGACGACCGAAATCAGCCACTTTCAGAACTTGTGATGTAGTAGGCCTGGATACGCTTGTCCATGTTGCAAATGGAGTGAAAGACAATTGCCCCGATGACGAAAGGAGAGAAGTGTTTGAAATACCTGCTTATGTGTCTCAAATGGTCGAGAAAGGCTGGCTGGGGTCAAAAACAAAGCAGGGATTTTTCAAAAAAACAGTCAATGCTGAAGGTAAAAAGGAGATCATGGTGCTGGATCTTGAAACGATGGAATACCGATCGTCCAACAAGGTTAAGTTTGGTACATTGAGTGCAGCTAAATTGGAGGATGACCTAGGGAAAAGGACAAAGATCCTTTTTGCAGGAAAAGACAAGGCAGGAGAGTTTTATAGATCTGTTTTTTCAGGAGTATTCCAATATGTAACAAATCGAATTCCAGAAATTTCCGATGAGCTTTACCGCATTGATGATGCCTTGAAAGCCGGCTTCGGATGGCAAATGGGCCCTTTTGAAACGTGGGATTGCATTGGAATGGAAAAAGCATTGAAGGTCATGGAGGAGCTGGGTCGAAAGCCTGCTCAATTCGTGTATGATATGATTGCCGATGGGGTAACCTCATTCTATAAAGTAGAGGAGGGCGCCAGAAAATATTACGATGTAAATGAAAAGGCATACAAGGTCATTCCCGGAACTGAGAATATTCTATCTCTGGCTAATCTTAGGGATGCTCAGACCGTATGGAGCAATTCGGATGCGCACATCATTGATTTGGGAGATGGTGTCTTGAATGTTGAATTCCACACAAAAATGAACACCATTGGAGGGGGCGTTTTACAGGCGATCAATAAGGCGATCGACCTCGCTGAATCAGGAGAAGACTGGAAAGGTGTGGTTATTTCCAATGAAGGAGAAAACTTCTCAGCAGGTGCTAATGTCGGTATGATCTTTATGATGGCCGTTGAGCAGGAGTATGACGAGCTGGATTTTGCTGTTCGGGCATTTCAGAACACGATGATGCGATTAAGGTATTCAGCAATACCGGTTATAGCAGCTCCGCATGGCCTGGCACTGGGAGGTGGTTGTGAAATATGCTTGCATGCAGATAAAGTAATTGCACACGCAGAAACCTACACGGGATTGGTAGAATTCGGAGTAGGACTTATACCCGGTGGAGGTGGAACCAAAGAATTTGCAGTCAGACACGCTGACGAGCTGAAAGAAGGGGACATGAGGATCAATAACTTAAGGAACAGGTTCCTTACTGTTGGTCAGGCTAAGGTGGCAACTTCAGCACAAGAGGCCTTTGAATTAGGCTATTATCGACCTGGAGTTGATGAGGTAATTGTATCCAGAGCACATCAAATTTCATACGCAAAGGAGGTCTGTTTGGATATGGCCAACAAAGGATATCAACAGCCGGCAAAAAGGAAAAATGTAAAGGTATTCGGCAAAGAAGGTCTTGGTATCGTTTATGTCGGGGCCGATTCTATGCATGCAGGAAAGTACATTTCTGACCACGATAAACTGATCTCTGAAAAACTTGGATATGTGATGTGTGGAGGAGATTTATCAACTCCTACGGAAGTGTCTGAACAGTATCTGCTGGATATGGAACGAAAAGCATTTTTGGAGCTGTGCGCAGAGAAAAAAACCCTGGAAAGGTTACAGAGCCTATTGCAGACGGGTAAAATACTAAGAAATTAATACGATGAAAATGAAAACAGCATACATTGTTAGTGGGTACAGAACAGCAGTTGGGAAGGCTCCCAGAGGAAAATTCAAATTCACAAGGCCGGATGATCTGGCGGTAGATGTGGTAAAAAAGATCATGTCTGATCTTCCACAATTGGATCCTGTAAGGATCAATGATGTCATTGTGGGAAATGCCACGCCGGAAGCAGAACAGGGACTGAATATCGGTAGAATGATATCACTTATGGGGCTGGATACTGATAAGGTGCCGGGAATGACCGTGAACAGGTATTGTTCCTCGGGCTTACAAACAATTGCCTTGGCATCCTACCAGATCATGGCTGGAGCAGCAGATTGTATCATAGCCGGAGGTGTGGAAACCATGTCTCCGATCCCTTTCGGAGGTTGGAGAATTGTCCCCAATGCCGAAGTTGGTAAAAATCAACCCGATTGGTATTGGGGAATGGGCCTGACGGCAGAAGCTGTAGCTAGTCAGTTCAATGTTACACGTGAAGATCAGGACAAGTTTGCCATGGCATCGCACGAAAAAGCATTGGACGCAATTGCCAATGGCCGATTCAAAGATGACATTGTGCCGATCCACGTCAATGAGGTGTATCTGGATGAAAATGAAAAGCGTCAAGAACGATCATATGTGGTTGATACAGATGAAGGCCCTAGAGCAGGTTCAACCTTGGAAGCACTTGCCAGGCTAAGACCGGTATTTGCGCAAGGAGGCACTGTAACGGCTGGTAATTCTTCTCAAACTTCAGATGGTGCCGCCTTTGTTATGGTCATGTCGGAAGAAATGGTGAAAGAGCTGGGTGTCGAACCGATTGCCCGACTGGTCGATTTTACCGTCGTCGGTTTAGAACCAAGAATCATGGGGATGGGCCCTATGCACGCCGTTCCTGCGTCACTCAAGAATGCAGGAATGAAGCTCGATCAATTGGAGCAGATAGAATTGAACGAAGCCTTCGCTTCTCAGGCGGTAGCTTGTGTAAGGGAGCTTGGTGTTGACCCGGGCATTGTTAATGTAAATGGCGGTGCAATTGCATTAGGACATCCTTTGGGCTGTACCGGGGCAAAACTTTCGGTCCAGCTTTTCAATGAAATGAGGAGAAGGAAACAGAAATATGGCGCGGTATCTATGTGTGTGGGAACCGGACAAGGCGCATGTGGAATTTATGAACTTTTGAATTAAGACTTTATACAATAAGAAAAATGGAAACAACGGATAAAAAAATGGATGCAATTAAAGGAGGTGAGTTCTTGGTAAGGGAAACACAACCGCATGAAATATTTACTCCTGAAGAGTGGACAGAGGAACAGCAGATGATTGCTCAAATGTGTCAAGATTTTTTAGCAACAGAAGTACATCCAAATTTGGATCGGATCGATTCGATGGAGGAGGGACTTATGGTCTCGCTAATGGAAAAAGCAGGAGAGCTTGGGATGCTCGGTTTATCTGTACCTGAAGAGCTTGGGGGAATGGGAGTTGACTTTAAAACGTCAATGCTGGCAACGGAAGCACTGGGAACAGGATTTTCATTTTCGGTCGCTTATGGAGCACACACAGGCATTGGAACCCTGCCTTTGTTGTATTACGTAACAGAAGAACAGAAGCAGAAGTACATTCCAAAACTAGCTACGGGTGAATGGAAGGCCTCGTATTGCCTTACTGAGCCCAGCTCGGGATCAGATGCCAATTCCGGAAAGACCAAAGCAGTGTTAAGCGATGATGGAAAATATTATAGCATTACCGGACAGAAAATGTGGATCACCAACGGAGGTTTTGCTGACCTTCACACCGTATTTGCTAAGATAGGAGACGATAAAAATCTTACTGCATTTTTAATTGAAGCAGATTCTGATGGCATTACGCTCAATGCTGAAGAGAAAAAAATGGGGATTAAAGGCTCATCCACCAGGCAGGTATTTTACAACAATGTAAAGGTTCCTGTTGACAATTTACTCGGAGACAGAGAGGGAGGATTTAAGATAGCCGTGAATATTCTGAACATTGGCAGGATCAAATTAGCTGGTGGTGTTATGGGAGGGGCTAAAGGAGCGCTCATCGACTCCATCAAGTATGCGAACGAAAGAGAGCAATTTGGGAGGCCCATTTCAAAATACGGTGCGATCCGACACAAATTAGCTGAACAGGTGATCCAGATCTTTGCTGTAGAATCTGCCACGTACAGGGCTTCACAGAATATTGACGATGCGATCAATGCACTCATTGAAGGAGGTATGGACAAAAGCCAGGCGACACTCAAGGGGATTGAACAATTTGCACCGGAATGTGCTATTCTTAAAGTAGTTGGATCAGAATGTCTTGACTATGTTGTAGATGAAGGAGTGCAGATTCATGGGGGAATGGGATTCTCTGCAGAGACGAGGATCGAAAGATCTTATAGAGATGCTAGGATCAACAGAATATTTGAAGGCACAAACGAGATCAACCGGATGTTAACGGTTGGGATGATCATGAAAAAGGCTATGAAAGGAGAGCTCGATCTGATGGGGCCTGCTATGGCAGTTGCTAATGAGCTGATGAGCATTCCCGATTTTGGTGATGCTAGCGATGAACTTTTTGCTGCCGAAACCAAGTACGTGAAGAACTTCAAAAAAGCAGTCTTAATGATAGCCGGCGCAGCCGCCAAGAAATATGCCGACAAAATGGCGAAAGAGCAAGAGGTAATGATGAACATTGCCGATATGGTCAATATGGTATATATCGCTGAATCTACGTTGCTGAGGGTTCAAAAAATGGTCGGTGTAAAAGGAGAAGACGCTTGTCAGGAAAGACTCGATATCATGAGAGTGTTGATCTACGATTGTGCTGATTCCATAAATAAATTCGGAAAAGATGCTTTAAATGCTTTTGCCGATGGAGATGAAATGCGAATGATGCTAATGGGCTTGAAGCGTTTCACCAAGCATGCACCTTTCAATGCCAAGGAGGCACGACAACGAATTGCCCTAGGACTGATTGAAGCAAACGATTACTGTTACTAGTCACCAACTATCCAATAGTTTAAAGCCCTTCGGGGCTTTTTTTATTTTAAAAGTTCCGGGAATTTCTTTTTGAACTTTTCCAGTCTTGGTCGAGAGACAGATCTGACATATGGTTGATCCGGATGCAATCTTTCATAATCTTGATGATACTCTTCGGCTTTCCAGAACTTCTCAAACTTTTTGATCTCTGTTATGATCGGTTTTGAGTATTTTCCTGAAGAATTGAGCGCTGCTTTATAGCTTTCAAGCAATTTCTTCTCATCGTTATTTTGGAAATAAAGGATCGACCTGTAGTGCACTCCAAAATCGGGAGCTTGACCAATTGTGGTAGGATCTTGAGATCCGTAATATGCTTTTACAAGCTGCTCAAACCGGATCACTTTCGGATCATAGAGCACTTTTACGGTTTCGGCATGTGACCCTATAGATTGATAGTTAGGCTTAGGTTCCCTTCCACCCGAATATCCCGAAATGGCCTCTTCAACTCCTTTAATACTTTCATAGATGGCTTCAACACACCAGAAGCATCCACTTGAAAAATAAGCAGTGCTCAGCTCACTCTCATTCCGATCTGCCAAATTGTTGTCATGACCATCTGTCGTTTTGCTTACCTCATCTTTTTGGGTGTTCTGACAGCTTCCCGCCAATGCGATAATACACAAGACAATAAAAAAAACGGACCTTCTTAACATGCTGAACGATTTTGTATTCAAATTCAGAAACGAATTATTTGTCAATTTGTTCTATGAAAGTTATTCGGATATAAAAAAGGGTTCAACCCGTAAAAGTTGAACCCTTTATAATTCAATTGTGTTATTTGACCATTATCCTTTTTGAAATTAGGTGGCCATCTGTCGTTTTAACAGACAGAATGTAGATGCCGCTGCTAATGGCTGAAACATCCAGAGATAACCTGTTGTTGGTCATTCTCTGATTTCTTAGTGTTTTGCCGGTCATATCGATCAAGCTCATACTTTCCGCTTGGTAAAGCTGGTCGACCAACACCAATTCAACGTTGTCCGTTGCCGGGTTAGGAAATACCATCAGAGCGCTTGCAAGAGAAAGTTCTTCAACTCCGACAAATGTAGTTGGAACAACTTCATCGACATCTAAAATTGATCGTTCTCCCATCTCTGTGCTGTAATACGCAATAAATCCAACAACTTTGATGTGGTTCTCATTGACTGTTGCAGGAACAGTCATGGTAAAACTTTCGCTCAGACTGGCACCTGGAGACACCGGTGAGGAAATAACACCGGAATTGCCAAATGCACCCGCAGGAACAGCCCTTAAGACATGGTTGTGCACATAACCCACAATTGGTGTTGGGTCATTATAATGAGGGTGTGAAGCACCACCAGCTCCACCGCTGGAGTGAGCAGAGCTATAATAGTTAACCTGATCGTATCCTGAACCTGAACCTGTTACAGAATCTTCAATAAGCATCGGGACAAACCTCAGGTCTCCACCTGCAAAGTCGGTGAAATCACCGGTAATGGTAATGCTTAATTCTCGATTTGTAATGTTGTAAGTAGATGCTACAGAAACATCAACAGGAGTATAAGAACCCACTTGGTTATTTACTTCGGCTTCCCACAGGCTTCTGCTAAATGGCTCTTTTATTTGTCCACTGACCAAGGTACGGTTGATCATTCCACTTGGGAAGGAAGTAGCATTGAACCCGGATGAAGACTGAATGCCGTCTGAGAATGCCATGGCATCTCCATTGTGTATTGAAACACCGTGCACAATACCTGGGTTGTCAGCAATGAGACTCTCAAGTTTCAGCGCACCGTCAGGACAATAACCACACCACGACCCTGTGAATTCTTCTACCAGTATTGATCTGGTGCCTGATATTCCCTGGTTTGAAAAAAGGTCCTCACAGAGTTGGTCATTGCACGTTCTCTCGTCCGACATGCCATTAAGATTGTCAGCCCAAATACATAATGTGTGGTTCACACCTCCTGTTGAAACCGTCCATGGAGTTGAATGGCTGAAACTTGCAGTTCCGCCATTAGCCGTTATTGTCGAGGAGACCGACATGGTTTGTGTAGCACCGCCATCAATTGTATAGTTCAGGTCATAAGAAGTAATGTCTAATGATCCATTGTTAACAAGCTCTCCTGTAATATTGTTGCTCCCAATTAAAGCAAAATCCACTAAATCTGAAGAAGAAATACTCAGATCGTATTGAACTTGATCCCAGTAGAATGAATAAACCTCATCATCTGCAGGATCACTTCCCAAGGAACTGATGTCTAGTGTCGGGCTGCCTGCGATTTGGGTCCCATTTGATCCTGTTGCATCTTCGCAACCCACAGTACCGGTCAATCCGGATGCGTTTGAGTAATTGTGAATAATATCGAAATCCCCACATTCATGAAGCCGTATCGCCGCATATAAGAATTGGCTTGTTCCGGTAGGTTGAACGGAGTACCACTGAATTACATGCGTTCGCTTTGGAGCAGTTCCATATGTGAAGCTTCGTACTTCATCATCTGTTCCAGCCGTTGTTAGCTCCATGTCGTACCAAAATGCATAAATGGCGTTGTTTGGTCCTCCTGCGTCGGGAAGAGCAACATTGTTCGGGTCGCTTGAGCTTGCGCCTGTATCGAATGTGATGTATCCATTGTCACTTGCAAAATACTGCGTAACCGAGTTCCCGTAAAATGTGAAAGTAAAAGGAATGGTCTGTAACGTACTCAATGTATCGGTAACGTCATTTTCCAACAACGTCACGGCCGAAGCATCATTGAACATATAATGGAAACCAGTTCCGGTCGTCTGATTTGTATTGTAATTCTGACCAAAACAAAGCGAGGTGCTGAGTATCAGAAATAAAAGAGTGTATAGTGATTTCATAAGTTTTAATATTAAAAAAGAGAATTAAAGATACTACCTTTTGGGAGCATTAGCGTTGCCGAACGCGGTATACATTCTTCCACACCCTTTGATTCCTAAAGATGAACCAGTTATTTAAATTTAATGATTTTTGTTCTTGTAGGAAGGCCATTGGTCACTATTTCAATGATGTAACTTCCTGGTAAAATGTTACGACATGGAACAGAATAAAGCGTTGATGAACCTTTTTGACTCAGAACGAGTTTCCCGGAAAGGTCAAACAGCTTAATTTCGGATATTTTAGAGAGGGATGACACCTCAATGTATTCTCCAAAAGGATTGGGGTATATCGTACTCGTATTTTCGAATTGTTCATTTATGCCAGTACAGTTCAGTACATGAATCTCAATGGTGTCAGCAGCCGAGCAACCGTTCGTGTCTGTGTATGTATAATATATCATGTGGTCTGCTGCACCTGCGACAAGTGGATCGAACACATTCCCTGTTACACCGGGGCCCGAGAAAATTCCTCCCGAAGGATTGCCTGCAGGAAGGATTAAAAATCCGCTATTGTTGCAAACTGTGTCATTCGGCAAGGAGTCCGTTGTGACCACAGGTAACTCATAGACTGTAACGATCATGGAATCTTTATCAGCACAACCGTTATCGTCCATAGCGGTAAGAATGATAACAGTACTGGTTGCAGCTGTATCC
>JAAZYJ010000025.1 GCA_014239715.1 Flavobacteriales bacterium | reverse complement strand
TACATTTTCAATACAATAAGAACGGTATTCAAGAAATATGGATTCTTACCCATAGAAACCCCGGCAATGGAAAAATTGACAACTCTAACCGGAAAATACGGTGAAGAAGGGGATCAGCTTATATTCAAAATTCTGGATAGAGGTAATAAGCTGGCAAGCCGATTAAAGAATTTTGCCGAGCTGGAGAAGGGGCAAGGGAAGATCGAGCACGCTCTGTGCGAACAGGCGCTGAGATATGACCTGACAGTGCCATTTGCCCGCTATGTTGTGCAACACCAGAATGACATTACGTTTCCGTTCAAACGATATCAGATCCAGCCGGTGTGGCGTGCTGACAGGCCGCAAAAAGGCAGGTACAGGGAGTTTTATCAGTGTGATGCCGATGTGATCGGTACGGATTCACTTTTAAATGAGCTTGAGATCATTCAGATGATCGATGAAGTATTGAACCTGCTTGGTATTGAGGACTTTACCATAAAACTGAACAACAGAAAAGTCTTGACCGGAATTGCGGAAATTGTCGGTGAACAGAATAGGATCACTGACATTACCATGGCACTGGACAAACTTGATAAAATTGGTGAAGATGGTGTCATAAACGAGCTTAGAGAAAGAGGATTAGAAGAGTCTTCCATTGAAACGATAAAACCCCTGTTTGCATTGTCGGGTGATAATTACACACTGATTGAAGAAATGAGGGCCATGCTTGAAAAGTCTCCGACCGGGATTAAAGGCTTGGAAGAGGTTAGCTTTATCATGGACCTCATCAGCTCGCTGGGATTAAAAAAAGCAGAACTGCAGTTTGATGCCACTCTTGCCAGAGGGTTGAATTACTATACCGGAGCCATATTCGAAGTCGTGGTAAATGATGCTTCGTTTGGGGCAATTTGTGGCGGTGGCAGATACGATGATCTTACGGGACTGTTTGGACTGAAAGACATATCAGGTGTCGGAATTTCATTCGGAGCTGATAGAATTTATGATGTGTTGAATGAGCTGGATATTTTCCCAGACCTGAAATCTGAAACATCCCAAGTATTATTTCTTAATTTCGGTGCTGATGAAGCCACTCATTGTCTCGAGCTGCTACAAAAAGTGCGAGCTGCGGGAATCAACTCGGAGCTTTATCCCACAGCAGTAAAATTGAAAAAGCAAATGAATTATGCCGACGGAAAAGGTGTCCAGTTTGTTGTGATTGTCGGTTCGGATGAGATGAAAACCGACAAGATCAAGGTGAAAGAAATGACCACAGGAGAGCAATCGGAGTTGACCGTAGAGGAATTAATAAATCGGGTTAGAGGATGAAAGTACACCAGCTAAATACAGATTTCTTAACGATCGATGTACTTGAAGAGGTAGTGTTTGGTGGATATAGGATCGAACTGTCGAATGAAGCCGAAACAAAGATCCGGAATTGTCGAGACTACCTGAACCGGAAACTGGAGAAGTCGGATGTTCCGATCTATGGGATAAATACTGGTTTTGGTTCTTTGTATAGTAGATCTATACCTCCTCATGATCTGGAAAAGCTCCAGTCGAACCTGGTAATTTCGCACGCTTGTGGCATGGGAGATGAGGTGCCTGAGCGTATAGTTAGACTGATGTTGTTCTTGAAAGCACAGGGACTGTCCTACGGTCATTCAGGAGTGAATGTTAAAACAGTTCAACGGTTGTTGGATTTTCTGAACGAAGGAGTCTATCCGGTTGTATACCAGCAGGGTTCACTTGGTGCTTCGGGCGACTTGGCACCATTAGCACACATGTCCCTTGCTCTGATAGGTGAGGGGGAAGTCAATTATAAGGGCGAGCGGAAGATGGCTGCCGAAGTACTGAAGAATTTTTCCTGGGAACCGATCGTATTAGAATCTAAAGAAGGTCTTGCTTTGCTGAATGGCACCCAGTTCATGAGCGCATATGGATGTTGGAGCTTGATGCGGGCAGTAAAACTATCTGAGATCGCAGACCTTGTCGGAACGGTCTCACTGGAGGCGTACGATGGAAGGATCGAGCCATTTCAGGATAATGTACATGGGATCAGAAATCATGAAGGACAGCTTCATTCTGCGGCGAACATCAGAAAATATTTGAATGGAAGTGAGCTGATATCACAGGAAAAAATGCATGTTCAGGATCCTTATTCTTTTCGCTGCATGCCACAGGTCCATGGAGCATCAAAAGATGCGATATCGTTTGTCAAAAAGATCTTCGAAACGGAGATAAATGCCGTTACAGACAACCCTACCATATTTCCCGAAGAGGATCAGATCGTTTCGGCAGGGAACTTTCACGGCCAACCCTTGGCCATAAACTTGGATTTTCTGGCCATAGCTATTGCTGAGCTGGGAAGTATTTCAGAAAGAAGAGTATACAAACTGATATCCGGAACCCGGGGGTTACCCCCATTTTTAGTGGTCAACTCCGGACTCAATTCAGGGTTTATGATCGCTCAATATTCTGCTGCTTCGATCGTTAGTCAAAACAAGCAGCTGTGCACCCCGGCTTCGGTAGACACTATTGACTCCTCAAACGGACAAGAAGATCATGTTAGTATGGGGGCAAACGCTGCAACGAAATGCTATCAGGTTGTTGAGAATGTCGAAAAATTGCTTGGAATAGAGCTGTTCAATGCTTCACAGGCAATTCAATTTAAGCGGCCATTGCGATCATCAGATTATATTGAAACGCTCTTGGTTGAATTCCGGAAAAAAGTACCCTTGGTCGAGAATGACATCGTGATGCATAATGCGATGAACGATGCGGTCATTTTTATAAAAAACTATACCATTTCTTGACGGTTTATCTATTGCCGGGTTTAGGTGCGGATCATCGATTGTTCGATCGACTGATATTGCCTGAATACCAGCTCAAACATTTGGATTGGAAGCCGTTCGGTGATGCGAGATCATTGGAACAGTACGCCAAGGTTATGGCGGAAGAAATAGACACGTCACAGAAGTTTGCCTTGCTCGGTGTGTCCATGGGGGGGATGGTGGCAATGGAAATATCAAAGCTTTGTAAGCCTGAAAAAACAATTTTAGTATCAAGCATTAAAGTGAGATCTGAATTGCCGCGACGATTAAAGTTACTGGGGATGTTGAGGTTAGATAAGCTTTTCTCCGGGCAGTTCTTCAAATGGTTGGTGTTGCGAACGCGGTTTGTTTTCGGACCTGAAGAGGATGCCGGTGGTAAGCTGTTTGAGACAATGCTGAAGGAGACATCCTCAAGACATATTAAATTAGGGCTGAGCGCAATATTGAGCTGGAAAAACGCCGAGGTGGGAGATAATGTTGTACATATACATGGTACGCAAGATTATGCACTTCCCGGTAGAAATTTGGATACGGATCATTTGATTGAGGGAGGAACACACTTGATGGTATTCAATAGAGCAGAAGAAATTAGTACATTGGTGCGTCGAATTTTAGAAGAAAAACAATAACGAATGGTTGATCAGCATTTAGAGTCTTTGGAAGAACCTTATAACGTCAAGCCCAAGAAACCAATATTCTTGATCGTCATCTGTATCATTAGTCTGGTTGAGGGAGGATGGTCGGTGATTGGATCGTTTAGCTCTTTGTTAATGAACAATTTTAACCCTGCTAATGTGCAAGACATGGATCAATTCAAGCAGCTGGAGGATCTGGAGCTGTCTGAAGACTGGATAAACCCTGATGTGGATTTTCAACAAATAGCGCAGTTTGATTTTTTATCACAGTGGATCAGCTTAGCCTCAGGGGTGCTGATCTTTATTTTCGTTTTTGCAATGCTGAAGAGGAAAAAAGAGGGTTTTTATCCATTTGTGGTTACAAAGGTATTATTGATAATCGCACCTATCTATCTTGCCACGGTTTTCACTTCCGGCTCCTTCGTAGCTCAGTTGTTTTTTTGGATCACTATTGGGATGGGAATTCATCATGTAGTGTTCATATGGATGTTTGCCGTTAACAAGAAGCATCTGAATTAACGATGGTGTTTGTGGACCGTGAATGCTAATCGCTTTCCGCACCGCCCATAAATGCATATTGTAAAATGTTCATGCCCATTTTCAAAGCTTTTGTGCGCACCTCATCAGAATCATTGTGTACTTCCTCGTCCTCCCAGCCATCACCCAGATCGCATTCAAGACTGTAAAAACAAACCAACCTGCCTTCGTAAATTAATCCGAAACCCTGCGCGGGTTTATTATCATGCAGGTGGATCTTAGGCAGCCCCTTCTCAAAATTGTACTTTTGATGATAAATGGGATGATCATAAGGAAGCTCAATGAGATCAAGATTCGGGAAAACCCTTTTTAGCTGTGGTCGGATAAATTGGTCCATTCCATAATTGTCATCAATATGCAGAAACCCACCGGAAATAAGGTAGTTCCTTAAATTCTCAGCTTCTTGGTTATTGAAAACAACATTTCCATGTCCGGTCATATGAATGAATGGATAATTGCTGATCTCCGGATCACTGACATGAACTTCTGCAACTTCCGGATTGATGTTCATCTTTCCGTTGTCGTTACAGAAATCAACCAGGTTAGGCAGTGAAGTGGGGTTGGAATACCAGTCTCCGCCACCATTGTATTTTAGTAAAGCAAGCTGATAAGTATGGTTGCTTTGCGCGAAATTGCAAAAGGTCAATCCGCAGAGATAGATGATGAGTATATACCGAATCACAGCTTAAAGATAGTTGAAAAATTAGCGTTTAATAAATTATTGTTTTTCAAATAAAACGATGCTTTCTATGTGTCCAGTATGTGGGAACTGATCAATCAGACTGAACTTTACAACAGAGTACCCTCCTACATTCAATTCTAATATGTCTCTTGCCTGCGTTGCAGGGTTGCAGGAAACATATACGATCCTTTTGGCGTCCAATGCTATTATTTTTTGCAGTGTTTTTGGAGCGATCCCGGCACGAGGAGGGTCGATGATGATCGTTCCGATCTTATTTTGATATTGAGGATGCTCGTAAAGGAATTTACCAACATCTGCGGCATACCACTTTAACCCATTAATGCAATTCCTTTCAGTGTTTTTCTTGGCATTGTCAATAGCAGATGGCACAATGTCAACACCGATCACCTCAGTTGCTGATGTTTTTGAGGCGATGATCTGCCCAATAGTGCCTGTTCCGCAGAACAGGTCCATGATCACAGAGCCATCTAGTTTTTGACCTTCGGTCGCGTATTCAACAACTTTGGAGTATAGCTTTTCGGCACTTTTTGGATTTGTTTGAAAAAAGCTCTGCATGCTGATTTCAAATTCAAGACCAAGTATGTTTTCCACGATCCGATCTTCACCCCAGACCAAACTACTGGGTCCCTGGTCGAGCTTTGCTCTGTCTGCGACATCATCGTTTACGGAGTGTATGTAGCCTGCCAAACGCTCTTTGAAAAGATCGGTCAACAGGATCCTGAAAGCATTTTTGTCGAATTTCTCTATTCCTTTTGATGACGTAACCAAATTAAATAAGAGCTGATCGTTTGAGAATGATTTGCGGACAACCAGATGTCTGAAAAAGCCCTCTTTCTTTGGCGGGTGCCAAGCCGGTAGACCCGTTTTTTCCAGCCAACTCCGTATTTGGTGAAGCTCGTTTTCAAGCTGTTCATCAAACATTCCGGAATCTGAATCAAGGTTTTCTACTTTCCACCATGTTCCGGTTCGTTTAAATCCAAGTCCGAAATCATCCACTTCTTCATTGGTTGATAGGTCGTGCCTGATCACAGAAAACGAGTATTCCATTTTGTTTCTGTAATGGTGGGTGTTTGGTGAGCTGATGAAGGCATCAAAAAGACCTGCTGGCGCTTCAATGTTGGCAATTTTACTGAAAAGATCTAATACTGCTTTCTGTTTGAAATCGTGTTGATTTTCAATAGGTAATGTGATATAAGGTGCACCTGAAATGGGCTGGTAGGACACCTCTGATTCCAAAGGTGATCTTTGCAGCACTTCGACCAGTCTTGCTTCAGCATATTTTTTTCTTTTCTTCTGGATCTTCGCCTTAACGATCTGGCCTGGAATAGCATTTAGCACAAAGACAACATAGCGCCCACTTTCGGTTTCTGATCGGTGAATCCCCTTTCCGCCGTAAGCGAAATCATGTATCTCCAGTTCAACTATTTCTCCTTTTTTGAAAATCACAGGCCAAATATAGTTGATAGAAAGCTGACCATGCTAAAATGACTGCAATGAAAAGCAGCTATTTAATGTAATAGCACGTTGTGAAGATCAGGGCATCATATTTAGTAAGATTCGTTTATCTTTGGGCTGGATGATTTCTCTCCATTAAAGAGGAAAGGATGGCCACTCTCCGAGATGAGTCCCCACAGTGGAATATTCCATTCGGGTATAAAATTCATGTAAATATGGAAACTTTAACTACGATGACTTCAGAACGAGCAATGCAGCTTGAGGATAAATACGGTGCGCACAATTACCATCCGTTACCGGTTGTGCTGGCCAAAGGGCAGGGCGTTTACTTATGGGATTGTGAGGGCAAGAAGTATTATGATTTTTTATCTGCCTATTCTGCGGTCAATCAAGGGCATTGTCATCCGAGGATCATAGCGGCGCTTAAGGAGCAGGCGGAAACGCTTACACTAACTTCAAGAGCATTTTTTAACGACGCACTTGGGCCATATGAGAAGTTCATAGCTGACTATTTTGGTTTCGATAAGGTTCTTCCAATGAACACCGGAGCGGAAGCTGTTGAAACGGCGATCAAGCTATGCAGAAAATGGGCGTATGAGAAAAAAGGCATACAGGAAAATGAGGCGAAGATCATTGTCTGTGAAAACAACTTTCATGGTAGAACAACTACAATAGTGTCTTTTTCTAACGATCCTGATGCGCGTAAAAACTTTGGCCCGTATACCCCAGGATTTATTAAGATCCCGTATGATGATATAACAGCTTTGGAAACAGCGCTGAAAGAGGAAAACGTTGCCGGCTTTTTAGTTGAACCGATTCAGGGGGAGGCAGGAGTTTATGTCCCTGCCGACGGGGATTTGAGCAATGCAGCTGAGCTATGTAAAGAGCACGATGTACTTTTCATTGCAGATGAGGTACAGACCGGAATCGCCCGAACCGGCAAACTGCTGGCAGTAGATCATGAGAATGTTACCCCTGATGTGCTTATTCTTGGCAAAGCCGTTTCCGGTGGCGTATATCCGGTTTCCGCAGTTTTAGCTAACGATGAGATCATGATGGTGATTAAACCGGGAC
>JAAZYJ010000254.1 GCA_014239715.1 Flavobacteriales bacterium | reverse complement strand
TAGTCTATATTTTTCAATTTGCTCATTTATTGATAAATCCTTCTCTATAATCAAGGCAATCCTTAACTTTAGGTATGCAAAAACAGACTTATTATGGCTAATATTCTTGTAATTGATGATGAACGTCCCATCAGAAGCGCATTGAGGGAAATTTTAGAATTCGAAAAATTTAAGGTCGATGAAGCTGAGGACGGTTTGGCCGGAGTTTCTCTGATCAAGAAAAACACGTACGACGTTATTCTTTGCGATATAAAGATGCCAAAGATGGACGGCATTGAAGTTCTCGGAAAAATAATGAGCTTGGGAACTGACGCGCCCGTTGTTATGATATCGGGACACGGCAATGTAGAAACGGCCGTAGACGCAATAAAAAGGGGGGCATTTGACTTTATTCAAAAACCACTGGACCTGAATAGGATTCTTGTAACCATAAGAAATGCAATGGAGAAGTCTGATCTTGTGCAAGAAACAAAGGTTTTAAAACGAAAAGTTCATAAAGCACTCGCGAACGAAATAGTGGGTGAATCTGCCCCCATTCAGCAGATTAAAGAGATGATTGACAAAGTCGCGCCGAGTGACGCCCGAGTAATGATTACTGGCGCCAATGGTTCCGGAAAGGAGCTGGTAGCGAGACAGCTGCACGAAAAAAGTGAACGCAGCAAATGCCCGTTCATTGAGGTGAACTGTGCAGCTATACCCTCAGAGCTTATTGAAAGTGAGTTGTTCGGCCACGAGAAAGGCGCCTTTACGTCTGCACACAAAATGAGACAAGGGAAGTTCGAACAAGCCGACGGTGGGACCATCTTTCTCGATGAGATCGGCGACATGAGTCTGTCCGCTCAGGCAAAAGTGCTCAGAGTTCTTCAGGAGCATAAAATCACCAGAGTTGGCAGCGATAAGGACATTAAGGTAAACGTAAGGGTGCTGGCTGCAACCAACAAAGACCTACGAAAAGAAATAGATGAAAATAATTTCAGGGAGGATCTGTACCATAGACTCAACGTCATTCCTATTCACGTACCTTCTTTGAATGACCGAAAAGATGACATTCCGCTCCTAGTTGAACACTTTCTGAATAGCATATGTGAAGATCAAGGCATTCCTCTAGTTCCAATTAAAAGCGATGCAATAGCCGAACTTCAAAAAGTAGACTGGACCGGGAACATCCGAGAGCTTAGAAACGTAGTTGAAAGATTGGTCATATTGTGCGACAAAGAAATTTCCGGCGCCAATGTCAAAATGTATAGTAATCCAAAGGCAAACTGATCACCGCTCATAGGCAATGGGGCTCAATAGTGTTTTTCAACACATGGACCATAACCTGTCCCCCTAAAATGTGAAGGCAAACGATTCGAATATTTCATGCCGTTTTTCACCCTCCAGTTCCCGGGCTTGAAAAAATTATTATTGCAGTTTTCAAGAACCCAGCCTGTATTTGAAAAATCCTGCTGAATAACCGTCCCAGAAACATAATGAGGCACATTTTTGAGATTAATATGGTTCGTTTTATCGCCTGCATGAATCAACCTGAATCCATCGTATGCCAACTGATAGAACACCCCATCGATAGTTGTTATTCCCGTTGATTGAATAAATATGCCGGCACTGGTTGGTTTATGCTCAAGATGTAAATTTTCTAATTTGAAAAGCCTAACCGTTGAACTATTTTGTCTGTCTACATACACCGAATAAGCTACCTTTTTGGACCCTTCTGAGATGGCATCTCTGATTACCACGCCTCCTGACCCTAATACCTTAAAACAAGTGCTGGCTCCAGAACGCGCATAAACCCGGCATTGATCTATTACTGAATGATTGGACTGAGAATTATTCGTGCCCCCACCCCAATCTTCACCGGTTCGTAATACAAAATTATCCTTGTGAGCATTGGTCGAATTACAATGCATTATTGAGGTTGCTAATCCAAACTGAATATCTATGGCGGCCTTCAGCTGCCCTTTAAAATTACACCTGTTTATCGAGCTATGATACGTCGCTCCCAGATTGATCCCTTTTTTACCACCTATAAACGTGATGTCATTGATCGTAAACCTTGTTCGCATCATCTTGTTCAACGCCTCATTCTGGTCTTTCGGTATCCGATTAAAGATGCAAACCGTGTCAATTGTTGAGCTTAACACAGCCCCATTGCCCTCAATCACAAACATTCTTTTTCCTCCACTGGCGTGACGGGGTAGCTCGGCTGAAGATCTAAACGTGTACGTTTTGCTACCATCCAGCTCTAGACTTCCGTGACCAACCTCGTCCATAGCTCTGAAGCAAGCTGAAAAGGCCTTTCCCCAATCACCGTCAAAAGCAACATTGTAATAGTCCTCAACTTTGAATTGAGCTCGACCAACGAAGCATATAAATACAGATATTAAAAGAATTAACTTCGGCATTCGTATTGATTTACCAAGACTATGCCACTTTAAGTGTACTGATTTTGGATTTACTAAATTTATCCCGAGCATACTTCAAATTCAATTCAAATTGCTTGATCTTTTCATCAGATGGAATTTCAAACATTGCATCATTCAGGATCGCCTCACAAATTGACCTTAAGCCCCTTGCGCCTAGTTTCAGCTCAATTGCCTTGTCCACAATAAAATCGAACACATCATCATGAAATTTAAGCTCAACATCATCGATCTTAAACAGTTTAATGTATTGCTTTACCAAAGAGTTCTTTGGTTCGATCAATATTCTTCTCAACGTATCCCTTTCCAAAGGATTCAAGTATGTCAACACCGGGAATCGACCAATCAGCTCCGGAATCAGTCCATAATCTTTCAGGTCCTGTGGGTTGACGTATTTGAGTAAATTCTCTTCCTCTTTGGCAACATCTTCCTGAGACAAGTTAAATCCGATGGCATTTATATTGATCCTTCTTTCGATCAGCTTTTCGATACCGGAAAAAGCACCACCACATACAAAAAGAATATTCTTGGTGTTGACTTGTATCATTTTTTGTTCCGGATGCTTCCTTCCACCTTGCGGCGGCACATTAACCGTTGTCCCTTCCAGCAGCTTCAGCATCGCCTGCTGTACACCTTCACCGGAAACATCTCTGGTGATCGAGGGGTTATCTGACTTTCTCGCAACTTTATCAATTTCGTCAATGAAAACAATACCACGTTCAGCTGAAGCAACATCAAAATCAGCCGCCTGTAACAACCTTGACAATATGCTTTCAACATCTTCCCCCACGTAACCTGCTTCGGTTAGTACGGTTGCATCCGCAATACAAAATGGCACATTCAGCATTTTAGCAATGGTACGAGCCAGAAGTGTTTTCCCTGTCCCTGTTCTTCCAACAAGGATAACATTGGATTTTTCTATTTCAACATCTTCTTCTTCCTCTTTTTGGAACAATCTTTTATAGTGGTTATAAACTGCAACCGCCAGCACCTTTTTAGCACCATCCTGACCGATTACGTATTGATCAAGATGAGCACAGAGCTCTTTCGGTTTGAGAAGTGTTAAGGATGATTCGATCGCAGCGTCCTTTTTGTAAGACACCTCTTCCTCCACTATCTGATTCGCCTGACTGATGCAACCATCACAAATATGTCCTGTGATTCCAGCAATTAGCACTTGCGTATCTTTCTTTTGTCGCCCACAAAATGAGCATCGCACATCGTTCTTTTCTGCCATTAGAGTACAAAAATACAAAAAACACTGCGTGTTCCTACAAATGAGAACAATGCAGTCGTAATCGAGCTACTTAATTTATGGTGTTATTTTCCCTTTGGTTTACGGAACAGGACCTCATCGATCATACCGTATTTCTTCGCTTCTTCGGCAATCATCCAGTAATCACGATCTGAGTCTTCCCAAACCTTGTCGTAAGTCTGACCTGAATGCTCAGCGATTATATCATACAGCTCTTTTTTAAGCTTTTGAATTTCTTTTGCTGTAATCTCGATATCAGATGCTTGTCCTTGTGCTCCCCCTAAAGGCTGGTGGATCATTACTCTGGAATGTTTCAGCGCAGTTCTTTTTCCTTTCGCTCCAGCACAAAGTAGTACGGCTCCCATAGAGGCTGCCATCCCAGTACAGATCGTTGCCACGTCAGGCCCTATATACTGCATTGTATCATAGATGCCTAATCCGGCATATACAGATCCCCCAGGTGAGTTCAAATAAATTTGAATGTCTTTCTTTGGGTCCGTTGACTCCAGAAAAAGTAATTGTGCTTGTATAATGTTAGCGATATAATCATCTATTCCGGTTCCCAGAAAAATAATCCTGTCAGCCATTAATCTTGAGAATACGTCCACTTCCCTGAATGGCATTTGCCTTTCTTCAATTACCGTTCGAGTCATGTTGTCTACATCACCGTAAACATGTGACATGTACTTGTCATGAGTCGTACTGCTAATGCCTTTGTGCTTCGTAGCATATTTTCTAAATTCTTCTCTGTAATTCATCGCGAATCGGATTTTATTTTTTTCTGTTCGTACTTGGTCAAGATAAACGGAACATGAGTTCCTGATAATGAGTTTAAATATAGGATTTATTCTATGTACTGGTTCGTCAAAATCAGAAACAAAATAAAAAAACCCTCCTGAGAGGGTTTTGTGTAAATTTCAGTCGATTTAAACGTTCTATTGCGCTGTTGCAACCTTTACGAAATCATCGTAGCTCAGCTCTTTTTCGTCAATTTTAACGATTGACTTAGCAAATTCGATGATCTTGGTTTCATAGATCGCCTCGTATATGCGTTTCGCTTCTTCTTGATTTTGAAGAACTTTTACCGCACTCTGAGCTAGTTCCTCTTCCTCCGGTGCCGGCATTCCATACTGCGCATACTGCTGGGCAAGCAAGCCCTTTGCAAATTCCACCACTTCTTCTTGCTCAACCTTTAGCTCATTATCAGATATGATCTTATTCTCAATCAGTTGCCACTTTAACGACTTGGAATATTGCTCATATTCATCTTCGATTTGCTCCCTGCTTATTTCCTTGTCATTCGTTGCCATTATCCATCGCTTCAAAAAGTCATCCGGTAATCGAAGCTTGAGCTTTCCTATTAAGACATTTGACAGGTCTCTTTTAAAGACCTTATCAGAATCCTTACTGAACATTGCTTCCATTTCTTCCCTGATCTTTCCTCGAAATTCTTCTTCGGAAGAAACACTTCCTTCGCCATAAATCTTGTCAAATAGCTGTGAATTGATGGCACACGGCTGCATTCTCTTGATCTCCGTAATCGTGTATTCAAACTCATTGCTGACATTACTCAGCTCATCTTTTGTTATGCCCAGCATTGACGCTTTATCTGCTTCTCCCTTTGACACATTTTCAGGATCTAAAATAACTGCATCACCTACCTTTAACCCGGTAAGTTTTTCCTTGATATTTTCCTCTTCCATAAATTCGATGGAAATTGTCGAAGTGTGCAAGATCCCGCCTTCTTTTGGATTTCCGGAACCGTCAAGTTCTTTGAAAGAACCTAGGAGCATATCCTTCGGCTCCGAAATGTCAGAAGGCATAAGTTTGCCGTATCTGCGCGCAAAATCATCAACTTGTTTGTCAATAATTGCATCATCAACCTTTACCTTATGGTAGGCAACTTTATCCTTTTTTGAAAGCTTGACATTAAATGCAGGAGCGATTCCAATTTCATAAGTAAACTCCATTTCGGCAGGATTAAGCCAGTCGACATTACTTTGCTCATCTTCTTTTGGCATCGGATTTCCTAAGATATCAACCTTGTTTTCAGTAATGTGCTCGTATAGTGCATCGTTAATTACCTTATTCACCTCTTCGGCTACTACAGACGGACCATATTTTTTCTTGATGAGCCCCATAGGCACTTTACCCTGTCTGAAACCAGGAATACTTGCTTGCTTTCGGTATGATTTCAAGGTTTTATCCACCTTTTCCTTGTAATCAACAGGACTAACCTTTACGCGAAGCAAGGCATTTAAATCATCAATTTTTTCTTGCTTAATATCCATTTCTATGAATTTTTCCAATAACTAAAAAATGGCATCCCGAAATCAGGACACCATTTGATCAACAAAGTGCGGATGAAGGGAGTCGAACCCCCACGCCTCACGGCACTAGATCCTAAGTCTAGCGTGTCTACCAATTCCACCACATCCGCAAAATTTCAATTCCCCTTGCCCTTTGGCTATTTAAGGTCTGCAAAGATATTTAAATTTTGAAAAAACGGAATCTTTTTTGAAAAGATTTGCTTCTCAAACAAGGTCTTGAATGGATGTCTTAGTAACTTTACCATTGCAATGATAATACACAACTATGCTATCTATTGATCCAAAAGAGGTTTCTGTACCTAAACTGCACCACTATTTACTAGGTAGTATTGGCCCCAGACCTATATGTTTTGCCAGTACGATTGATGAGAATGGAGTACCCAATATTGCTCCGTTCAGTTTTTTCAATGTGTTTAGCGCAAACCCGCCGATAGCCATCTTTTCGCCTGCGAGAAGTGGAAGGACGAATACAACAAAAGACACATACAATAACGTTAAGTGTATTCCGGAGGTAGTCATTAATGTGGTCAATTATGATATCGTGCACCAAACGAGTCTGGCGAGCTCACCTTACCCGGCTGACACCAGTGAATTCGAAAAGACCGGGTTGACACCCATACCCTCTGACCTTGTAAAACCTGCCAGGATCAAGGAGTCGCCTATACAGCTGGAATGCAAAGTGCTTGAGGTAAAAGAGCTAGGAGCTGAGGGTGGAGCCGGAAACCTTGTAATTTGTGAGATCATCAAGCTCCACATTTCTGAAGACGTGCTGGATGAAAATCAAATGGTAGATCAGGAAAAGATCGACCTTGTGGCAAGAATGGGTGGGAATTGGTACTGCAGGACGGACAACAACAGCATGTTTCAAATTGAAAAACCAATTACAACCTGCGGTATCGGCTATGATCAAATACCGGAGGAAATAAGAAACAGCAAAGTGTTGACCGGAAATGACATTGGCCAGCTGGGTGGAATAGAACAGCTTCCCAATGAAACAGATGTGAACGAGTACAAATTGTTGACGCTAAGCGAGCTTTTTATGCAATACGAGGATGATGCCGTTACGCTGGAGCTTGAATTACATAAGCGATCCAAAAAAATGCTCGAAAAAAACAAATTAGAGGAAGCCTGGCTGACACTTCTTGCATATAATAACTAACTTAGTAATTGCATTTTAGCATTGTAATTGCACACAATTCGAAATAGGAGACGATAATCAAAAATAAAACGAATAACACATGGAATTAAAAGGACGCATAGTGAACATTTTGGAAGTAGAAAGTGGAACAAGCAAAGCGGGTAAGGAATGGAAAAAACAAGGCTTTGTGGTTGATACAGGTGATCAATACAATCCTAATGTATGCTTCAGCCTTTTCGGTGATGATAAGATCGCCATGCTTGGAAATTGTTCAGAAGGTCAAGACGTTACCGTTAGCTTTAACCTTTCGTCAAGAGAGTTTAACGGCAGATGGTATCACAACGTAGATGCGTGGAAAATTGAAGCAACTGAAGGACAAGGTGAAATGCCGCCACCAACAGCTGAACCTCAAGTGGAAGAATTTACTCAATCTGACGACGACCTGCCATTTTAATTTACAGTAAGAGTTCAATTTGAGCTTTACGAACAAATACGCAAAATTATTTAAGGCGCTCTTACCGGCGCCTTTTACAATTGCCGTTGTACTTACCCTTCTTACATTTTTGCTTGCTCTGTTGTTCACCAAACCGGAAACAGCTGGTTTTGGAGAATACACCCTTAAATTAGTCGGTTCCTGGGAGAAGGGGCTTGGCGGTTCAGGTGGT
>JAAZYJ010000378.1 GCA_014239715.1 Flavobacteriales bacterium | reverse complement strand
GGTTTTTAATTGGAGAAATCGGGTGGATGGAGTATCGCATGGAAAAACCGGGATACGGTATTGAAAAAATAAAACAGTCTCTTGATGTAGGTACTAAAATAAATAATTCACCACTCATTCAAAGAGCTACCCGTAAGCTTGCCGAGATACATTTTAGCCTTAAAAAGCACGAAACTGCGTATAACTATTTATATGAATCAATGGTCGAATTAAAAAAGAACACAGCATTGAGTCAGGCTGATGCGATCGCTGAAATGACGGCCCAATATGATACGGAAAAAAAGCAAAGGATAATTGATCGTTTGTTGCAGGATCAAAAATTCGAAGAAGAGCGTAAAGCACATGAACAAGAGCTATACGAGGCCAAGATAAATCAGAAACAGAACACGATCTACTTTTCTTTTGGGGCTGTATTTTTATTGCTCTTGTTGGTGGGGCTTATCATCCGGAACAATAGGAGTAAAGCCAAAGCCAAAGCGGCAATTTCAAGAGGGGAAGATCAAATAAAAGAGCAGCGTGCCATCCTCAAAGGGCAGGATGCCGAACGTCAACGCATTGCTCAAGAGCTTCATGATGGGATAGGAGGTTCATTGTCCATCATAAAAATGAAGATCGGGGAACTAAATGCCGGATCCAAGCATGAAAATGACATCATTGAGCTGGAAGAAGATATAGGCAATGCATGCAGAGAAGTACGGAATATTTCCAACAATCTTTTGGCTGTTGCCGTCGAAGTAGATAGCCTTTCAAATGCGATTGTCAGCTATATTGACAAACTACTCCTAAACACAGATGTCAAGGTTCATTTTGACCTGTTTCCGGTGGCAGACATCAATGGTTTAGATGAAAATGTAAAACACAATTGTTACCGTATCATTCAGGAGCTGGCGAACAATGCCGTTAAACATGCTGAAGCATCAGAGCTGACAATTGGCATTATCCTTGATGATGAAGGAGGTATGCTCAGAGTGGAAGACAACGGTAAAGGGTTTGATGAAAACACAATGCGCCAGGGAGGAATGGGGTTGAAAAGTATCAATCAACGGATCGAAGCCATTAATGGGGAGCTGACTCTTGAATCAACACATGGAAAAGGGAGCATCTTCCAAATTCGTTTTCCTTTCACAAAATTAAAATCAGCCACATGATCAGGATTGTAATAGTAGATGATCACACAATGTTCCTCAACGGGATCGCCCTCTTGCTTAAGAAAGAGAAAGACATAGAGCTGGTAGGTGCAGTGGAAACGGGTCATTTAGCATTAAAATTATTGGGGGAAGAAAAGGTGGATGTTTTGATCAGTGATCTGAGCATGCCCGGAATGAGTGGGCAAGAGCTGCTGAAAGAAGTAAAAAGCAACCACCCTGAGGTTCGATTCCTCGCACTATCCATGCACTACGACGGAACGACAATTTCTGAAGTTGTCGAGAACGGTTCACGCGGATACTTGCCGAAAGATGCAGATAAAAAAGAGCTGCTTCAGGCAATCCGGGCTGTTGCTTCCGGAGAAACCTATTTTGGTGAACGAGCCAAAAGAGCCATTTTAGAAAACCTTATTCCGGAACGAGAAAAGCAAAAGGTAGAAGATATTGCAGCACAGCTTACCGACCGTGAGAAGGAAATACTGGTCTTGATAGCTGAAGAAAATACGCAGGAAGAAATAGCAGCAAGACTATTTATCAGTACCAGCACGGTAGTATACCACAAAAGAAAACTGATGGCTGTTCTGGAGGTTAAAGGTACAGCAGGATTGGTGAGAAAAGCAGGAGAAATGGGACTTTTAAAGTAGAAACAGACCGCAACTAGCTAATAATGCAGTATGGATAACTACTCAAAAATATAGTGCTAGCTATCCGGTCAATGTATAATTTCGATATACGATCCAATTTTACGTAGCATGAAAAAATTAATAGTCACTCTATTTTGTCTTTTGTCAACAGGCTTGATCCAAGCGCAGGAATTTGAGAACAAAGGGAATTATGCAACTTTCGGATTGGGTAACGAATTTTTCAGCAGTCCTGTGGACAATAGTTTTGCCGTAGGGTCCTTTATATTTAATTATGAACGAGGGATAAGCGAAGTAATAGGTATTGGTCGTATCGGTATCGGTGCGACTGTTGGCTATTCGTATTTTTCAGGTTCTTATGAGGGAATTTCTGCAGATGGATCAAAGTTAACTGTGATTGCGCGAGGCACCTATCATTTTGAATTCAACGTTCCCAAAATGGATGTGTATGCCGGTGTTGGAGCAGGAGGACAATTCTCCAATTCTGATTATTTTGGCCGAAACTTCAAAATGCCGCACCAGGTCTTTGCAGGGATTCGCTACTTTTTCAAACCTACCTTTGGGGTGTACGGTGAATTCGGCCATGGATCGTCAGTGCTGAATGGTGGCGTGGTCATTTCATTTTAATTTGCTTGGTTAAAATATCGCTTCCGGCCAGAGGATCGCCTCACACACAAACTAAACAAATGTATAGGCTTCAGAACTACACAAAAGGATAGTGAATTGTGTTTGATCATGGCCTAGCTTTATACGTAATAACCAAAAACACCTTTTATTATGAAATTAGTAAACTACATTTTCGTCCTTGTATTGGTTCTGGCTAGCGCACAACCGACACTTGGGGCTATCAAAACAACCATTGCTGATGGAAGCTGGGATGACCCTGCAATATGGTCGCCTGCCGGAGCTCCTTTACTTGAGGATACGCTCATCATAGACAACGAGATAACCTGTTTCAATTTATGGGTTGAGTTTGGAGCCAATTTATTTTGGGTGAAAAGTGGTTCGTCTGTTACAGGCGATTCTATTTTTTTTCTGCATGGAAGCTTCCTGATCGATGGAATGGTTGAACTTGCAGATTTTGCCATAGGCGACGGTATAAATGATGTAAACAATGGGAATATCATTGCCTATCTTTTTGCTCACGGTAATGAACATCTTACCAATACAGGAACATTATCCGGAGACTCAGTTGTGATAGGCGATGGAAACTTTGTGAATACGGGTACGGTAGAAGCTAATTTTTTGGCATGCCCCCCTTCGCCGTCTTTTACTTCCAACCATGGAATAATATCAGCCATGGATACCCTGCATATTGTGGGGAAATTCACCAACCATAGCACTGCCATTGTTTCTGCCTTTACGCTATACACTACTCTTGATGGAGACACTTTGTTCAATAATGGCGAAATAAGAGCATTCAACTGGGGTCATTATGATGGAACTGCTACTGGAACAGGCGGAAAATATTGTGTTCTATTGTGTTTCAATAATTACGATGCTATAACCGGAACCGTGGACGTATGTGACGCCACCCCTGGCGGAACTTGGCCCTGTGATATAAACATGGGCACAATTGATCCTTCCGTAACACTTTGTACAGCATCTCCTTGCTCTTCAGTGGGTATGGAAGATGAATTTCTTAAGACTCCGTTGGAATTATCGGTGTTTCCGAATCCGATGGTCGGATCCGGGAGAATAACGATAAACGGGCTGAACGGACAAAGCTTTGATTATAGCATTTACGACCTCAGTGGCCAGCTGGTCGATTATCAAAGAAACGTTTCGAAGAACCAAATTGAAATAAATGCATCATCCTTTCAAAGCGGCATGTACTGGTGTACGGTTAAGACCAACATCGGACAAACCCAGGTGAAATTTATTGTTCACTAGCTGAAAATAGTTTAAAACAAAAACCATGAAAAAGACACTACTACTATTTACACTACTGCCATTTTTTGCCGGTGCACAACAAACCTATGTGCCGGATGATAATTTTGAAGCTTATTTAGAAAATAATGGCATGGGTAACGGAATTGCTAATGATGATTCTGTGACTACTGCTAATATTAATTCTGTAGATGAATTAGATGTCCATGATAAAGACATAAGTGATTTAACAGGAATTGAAGATTTTGCGGCTTTGGAAGAGTTGTCTTGTGAAGAGAATCAGCTCACAAGTCTGGATGTAAGCAACAATATATATTTAACTGATCTAGACTGTGAAGAGAATCAGCTCACAAGTCTGGATGTAAGCAGCAATATATATTTAACTTATCTAG